>CAZLBL010000005.1:0-47615 GCA_964557825.1 uncultured Ruminococcus sp. | reverse complement strand
TTCAATAAGGGGCTTGCCCCGTCGTTTAACGTGGCCGTACCGAACGAGTTCGGCACTGGGCGTACCGAACAAGTTCGACACTGCTTTGCCAACCTGCCACCTAAGAGGCGGGGGACATCTTGCCTAAGTTATATTCCAGTTTTATTTCTATATCGTCCGAAAGCGCGTCCCCAAGAAGCGAAAGCGCCCTGTCCGCCTTGCTGCGGTCGCTTTCGCGCAGAACAAGCTTCACCTGTGTAATAGATATGCTGTACAATCCGGAAATATTAACGCCTATGTGAATTTGCAGCGGGTAGATATCGTTTTGGTGCATAAGCGCGTAAAGCTTATCCGACATATCTGAGCATACCTTTTTTTGCAGCGCCTTGTTTACATCACCCGAAAAGCCTATGTATTCCTCGGTAACGCCGATATCAAGCACGTCTGCGGAAAGGTCAAGCTGCGCGCCGCAAAGGGCGTTTACCCCCGTAAGCAGGAAAACGCACGCGATAAGCAGCGAAATCTGCTTTGAAAATTTATTTTCCGGCACAAGCAGTCTGAACAGCGCCGAGGCAATCGCCGCCATGCACACGGTAAGAAGAAAATCCATTTTTTGTCCTCCAGCCCGTTATGCCGTGCCTGCGCCTATCGACAGCATTATCACCGCCGCTATCGTGTTAAGCAGCAGAAAGCAGACTATAACGGCGATTATTATTGACATCACCGCGCCGCAGCTTTTAAGCAGCGCGGTAAGCTCCTTTATGCCGAAAAGGTCGCTTACGGCTTCGGCGGCGGTTACCGCAAGGCGGTAGCACACCACCCTTATAAGTGTTGGCAGAATTATAACCGCCGCCGCTATTATACCGTAGGTTCCAACGCTGCTTTTTATTATCCCAAGGCTGCCGTATACCGTGCCAACCGCGTCCGAAATTGTGCCGCCCACTATCGGCACGCCCGAGGAAACGGCGAACTTTGCCGTGCGTATCAGCACGCTGTCGGCAGAGGCGGCGGTAAAGGTCTGAAGTGAAAGTATGCTCATAAAAACCGTCATAAGCAGGGTAAGTCCCCACATGACTATTTTTTTGATAAGCTCGCCAAGCCGCGCCACATTAAGCTGCGGGTGGATTGCGCCTGTAATGGAAAGTCCCATAACCGCCCCGCACAGCGGCGCAAGGAAATTAACCGCAAGCTGAGAGAAAAGCTGCGTTGCGGCAAGGGTAACGGTGTTAAGCACCGAGGCTGTCGCGGTGTGTCCCATAACGGATATTATTCCCGCAAACACGGGGATAAAGGCGGTGATAAACACCGAGGCGGCGCTAAGCAGCTCAAGCGTGCCGCTAAGTATTTCGGAAATGGCTGCAATTGACATTCCCGCGCCCGCAAGCACGCCTACGGTTGTAAACACTCCCGACATCTTATCCGGCGAGCCGTCTGAAATATTTGCGGAAACAGCACACAGCAGAATTGTACCGCACAGCGATACAAGCAGCTTAAGCGGCGCTGTGGCCTGCTGCGCCAGCAGCGACCCGATATACGACAGCACGCCCCCAAGCGACAGCGAGCCTGTACCGCCATTATCGGGGTCAATGCCCTGTTCTTCAAGGATTCCTGCCGCTTCAGGGGGGACGGCGTCCTCGAGAGCCGCCCTGCCGTAGTCAAATTCAGTTTCGGCAAACGCGGTACATTCAAAAATCAGCGAAAGCAGCAGCGCCGCAAGTATAATAAACATCTTCTTCATTTTTATGTTCCCTGTTCAGACCTTTATCAGCTTTGTTACAAGCTCCGCAAGCGATGTGAAAACGGGCAGCGAGATAACCACTATCGCGGCCTTTCCTGCAAGTTCTATTTTGGTGGCTATCGCGGCTTCTCCCGCGTCACGGCAGCAATCGGCTGAAAGCTGGGTTATATAGCACACGGCAAGCGCCTTAAGAAGTATCGCGGCATAGCCGTTGTCCAGTCCTGCCGCCTCTGTAAGCCGCACTATCGCTTCCACTGAGGGCGACAGCATTGTTATCACCGCGATAAGTATCAGCACCCCGCACGCGGCGCTTATGCCAAGCGCCATTTCGGGCTTGTACTGCCGCACGATAACGCACAGCACCGCCGAGAGTATGCCAATGCCCGCAATTGCTGTTATATCCATACCGTCACCACAGCCCAAACACGGATTTTATCGTGGAGAAAAGCTCGCTTATCGCGGGAATTATCATCATCAGCACTATCACAAGTCCCGCCACTGTAAGCATCATAGCCTGCTCGTCATGGTCGGTTTTTTTCAGTATCAGGTTAAGCACCGCAACGATTATTCCCACCGCCGCTATCTTGAAGATAAGGTCAAGCTCCATATTTCACCGTCCGTTAAATTATCAGAATTGCCGCGCCAATGCCAAGCAGCGTTCCTGCGGAGCGCAGCAGCTTTCCTTTGGCTGCGGCGTTTCCTTCCGCCTGTTCCGAAAGCTTTTTCAGCCGCTCTGCGTACATTTCCAGTATGGAAAGCTGCCCTGCCGCATCGCAGGTGCCAAGCTCGCGCCCAAGCTGCGCTATAAGCTGCGCCTCGCTCTCGTCCGAAAATGGCAGCGCCGCAAGCTGCGCCGATGCTGCTTCCCACGCGCTTTTTATGTTTGGCGAGGTCTGCCGCGCCTGCTGAAGAAGCTGCCCGAAAACGCCGCCGCAGCCGTCTGCAAGCTTATCCAGCGTGGGTGCGGTATAGCGTATGCCTATGGAAAAGCCGCTTACAAGCTGCCTTAGTTCATAAAGCAGCGCGGCGCGTTTTTTCAGCAGCGCGCTTTTGTATAGTCCGCCCGCCGTGCAAAGCGCAAAGGCAGCAGCGGCAAGAATTATGTTCATGGTTTGTCACCCTAGTGAGTGCTGAAAGACCGCTTTATTGCCTTAATTTCGGCAATTTCGCCTTTGCCGCGCAGAACTGCTATAAAGTCAAACGCGCTGCAAAGTTCCGCTGTTTCTCTGCCCTGCATAAGCTGCTGCGCCGAGTCGGCATGAATTGTCGCAATAAGCTTTACGCCGCAGTTGGCGCACTGCTTTACCGCGCCGGTATCGCCGCCAAGCTCGTCGCATATAATCACCTCTGGACTTAGCGTTCTCAGCGCCGTTTCCATGCCCTCTGCGCGGGGATAGCCGTTAAGCACATCGGTGTTAAGTCCAACGTCAAGCTGCGGCGCGCCGTCACAGCAGGCGGCAAGCTCGCTGCGGCTGTCGATAAGCGCGGTTTTGTGCTTTTCGCCGATAAGCCGCGCAAGGTCGCGCAGTATGGTGGTTTTGCCCGTAAGCGGCGCTCCCGCTATCAGAAGCGAGTGCAGACCGTCTGAAAAAACCGCGCGGTAAAGCGCTTCGGCGCAGCCTTTTATTTCATGCGCTATACGGATATTTATGGAGGATATGCTGCGCAGCGCTTCAACGCTGCCGCCGCGAACCACCGCTGTGCCGCAGAAGCCCGCCCTGTGTCCGCCGGGAAGCGTGATGTATCCTTCGGCTATCTCGCGCTGAAAGCTGTGTACGGAGTAGCGGCAAAGTTCCTGAAAGCAGCCGTCTATATCCGCAGCCGAAAGCGTCTGTGAGCATGGCGCGCTTGCGCCCGATACCGAAACCGCCACCGCAGGACGCCCCACCCTGAGTCTAACCTCGCAAAGCTGCCCCCGCAGTATGCTGCGCGGCAGGGTTATCAGTCTTTCGGCACTTTTAAGCGGTATTTCAGCGTTTTTAACGGTTATCATTTTCCTTCCCTCGCTTTCGTATGTTTCAGTATATGGGGAGTTTGTCCCGATTAGAACCTTGACATAATTCCTAAGTGTGAAATATCTGTGTAAATTGCTTGTTCCCCCCTTGAAAAAAAACTTATAATGGGTTATAATAAAGTGGTATAGCAGTTTTTAAGCTGACAATAATTTCAACAGACATTGTATTAGTTCAACAAGGAGTATCTATGGAAAGAATAAAAGGACCAATTTTTGATATAATGGACGCTATGATGGGAAGCAAGCCGTGGGAGTATGCAATATTGTCCTGCTTTGCGGTGGCTGTGGTTATTTTTGTGGTGTTTCCCATACATGAGTGTGCGCACGGACTTATGGCAAAAATACTTGGCGACGATACCGCGGAGCAGCAGGGCAGGCTTACCCTTAACCCCTTCGCGCATATAGACCCCATGGGCGCGCTGTGTATGTGCTTTTGCTGCATAGGCTGGGCAAAGTCAACTCCGGTAAATATTCACCGCTGCCGCAAGGTTAAAAGCCGTACCGCGCTTGCACTGACCTCTTTGGCGGGACCTTTGGCAAATATCCTTTTGTCCTATGTTTTCATGATTATTCTGAAGCTTATCCCGCTTACCTCGGAAACCGCTGCATACATCTATGTCGGCGTGTATTATGTAATTCAGATTAACGTCTATCTTGCAATATTTAACCTGCTGCCGATACCGCCGTTTGACGGCTCAAAGATACTGTACAGCTTTTTGCCCGCAAGGGGAATTAACTTTATGGAGCGTTACAGCCAGATTATTTACTGGGTGTTCTTTGCGTTGCTGATTTTCGGTGCGCTTGATGTGCCGCTTAACTTCCTTACCAACTGTGTGATAAGTTTTCTTGATATATGCTCTGCATTTCTGGGGTGACGCATGGAGAGCCTGAATTTTAAGCTGGAGGTGTTCGAAGGTCCTCTTGACCTTATGCTGTCGCTGATACAAAAGCACAAGCTGAACATACAGGATATCGAGATAAGCGTGCTGCTGGAGCAGTTTATGCTGTATCTTGAGCGCATGACCGAGGCGGATATAGAGGTTACCTCCGACTTTCTTGAAATGGCGGCGCGGCTGATACTTATAAAATCTGCGGCGCTGCTTCCGAAGGAGGAGGTTGAGGAGCTTAAAAAGGAGCTTCAGGGCGCGCTGATAGAATACGCGCTGTGCAAAACCATGGCTGGGCGTCTGCAGAAGCGCTGGCAGGGCGATGTGGTCTTTGTAAGAAAGCCTGCTCAGATTGAGTTTGACCGCGCGTACCGCGGCACTCATCAGCCGGAGGAACTTATGCTGGCTTACGGCGCGGTTGCCGACAGGACGCGCAGAAAGGCGGCATACCGTCCTAAATCCATAAAGCCCATTGTTGCCAAAAGCTATGTTACGGTGTTTACGGGCATAGTGGCGGTGCTTAAAAGCCTGCGCAAAAAAGGCACGGTTACCATGGACGAGCTTTATGCGGGACAGCCGCGCTCACGTGAGGTGGCGACATTTCTTGCCATACTGGAGCTTTCAAAGCAGGGCAGGATAATTATATCCGAGGACGGCGCAAGCGTGCGCATGGCAACGCGCGCCGACAGGGAGGAAAACAATGAAGTTCAGTGAGGGAATGGCGGCGGTTGAGGCTATACTGTTCGCCTGCGGAGAGCCGATAGAGCTTGAAAAGCTTGCGGCAGCCGCAGAGATAGAGCCTGAAACGGTTGAAAAGCTTACAGACCGCCTTAACGACCGATATAACGAGCAGCACAGCGCGCTTGTGATAATGCGCCTTGGCAGCTGCTTTCAGCTTGCCACACGGGCGGAGTTTGCGCCGAAGATAAAGGCGGCGCTTGAAACAAGGCGGCAGGTTCCGCTGTCGCAGGCGGCGCTTGAGGTGTTGGCGATTGTGGCGTATAATCAGCCCGTTACAAAGGGCTTTGTGGAACAGGTTCGCGGCGTGGACAGTTCAGGTGTTGTAAATTCGCTTGTGGAGCGCGAACTTCTGGAGGAGTACGGCAGGCTTGACCTGCCCGGCAGACCGATAGCATATCAGACAACGGAAAACTTTCTGCGGTGCTTCGGCGTTGCCGATATATCGGGACTTCCCACTATCCCCGACGCAAACGGACAGATTGATTTTGACGAGTATGAGGAAATGACGCTTTCGGGCGATTAAGGCTCAGGGCAACACCGCACAAGGTTCATCTTTTGGATTTCGCGCGCGTCTTGCTTTAGCTTTTGTAAAGGTGGTGAGCGTGTACGGGCTGGATAATATTCAGCAGCATAGTGCTGTTTTTGGTGCTGATACTTGCCGCGCCTGTTGTGATATCATTTGAGTATGGCAGGAGCATAAGGCTGCGGGTGCGTTATGTTTTCATCACGCTGTACAGATTTCCGCCAAAGCCGAAAAGGTCTGTGCGCAGCAAAAAACAGAAGCAGACATTTGCTGAAGCCGGCGAGGAAAACGCAGCCGCGCAGGAAAATCCGCCACAGCAGGAAGCTGCTTCCGCGCAGGCAGCGCCGCCGTCATCTGACGGCGTTAAGGCTGAAAAAAAGCCTAAACAGAAAAAGCAGAAAAATCCTAAAGTCCCCACGCTGTCTGAACTTTTTGAGCTTATCAGGGTTCTGGTGGACAGCCTTGGCAAGCCGCTTAAAAAGCTGCTTAGGCGCATAGAAATCCGCGATTTTGATATTCGTGTGCTTTGCGGCGGCGAGGACGCGGCAAAGGCGGCGCTTAAATTCGGCGCGGTAAACCTTGCGGTTGGAAACGCGCTTGGCTTTTTGGGTTCTTTTTTCACGCTTAAGCAGCCGCACGTTGATATAAATGTGGATTTTCAGTCAGAGAAAACAGAAGCTGAGCTTTCCTGCACGGTGAAAATGTGCATGATGATATTTCTGATGTTTCTGTTTACTTTTCTTGGCAGGCTTATAGTGCGCGTTCTGCGCAGCGAGAAGGCAAAGGGCTGGCTTAGCAGGTTTACAGCAAAGGGCGGAGATAAATCCGCAGGAAATAAGGTATAAGACAGCGGGGACAACCCGTTGTATGAAAGGAGTTAATATTATGTCAGACAAGCACCCAATTGAGGGAGTAATGGGGATTTCCATGGATAAAATCCATGAAATGACCGATGTAAACACTATTATAGGCGACCCGATAACATCGCCCGATGGCACGGTGGTTATCCCCGTATCGAAGGTATCGTTCGGCTTTGTATCGGGCGGCAGCGACCTTCCCGTGCAGACTGCGGAGAAGTTTGCGGGCGGCTCGGGCGCAGGCGTTACGGTTAAGCCGGTTGCGTTTATCGTTATCAAGGCGGACGGCGATGTAAAGCTGCTGGAGCTTGGCGCAAAGGGCGGCAAATTTGACGGCATTATTGACGCTGTTCCAGGTCTTATTGAGAAGGTAAAGGCAATGGTCGGCAAGAAAAAGGACGGCGAGGGCGAGCCTTCGGCAGAGCCTGCTGAGGACAAGTAACCAACAGGTTGGCGCCGCACATGATTTTTGTGCGGCACTGCCTTGGAAAATGCCGTATATTTCCTGCGATGCGGCGCATACTATCGCTGAAAATCAGACCAACGATAGGAGAGCAGGAATGAAAAAGCGTATTTTGGCGGTATTAACGATATTTGTCGCCGCGATGGTTTTGCAACTTACCGCGGCTTGCGCGTGGGCGCAGCAGCCTACGGAGCTTTCGGCGGTAAGCGCGATACTGATTGAAGCGGAAACCGGCACGGTTCTGTATCAGAAAAATGCGGACGAAAAGCGCGCTATGGCAAGCACAACCAAGATAATGACCGCGATTTTAACCATAGAAGCAGGCGACCTTGACAGCGAATTTACGGTGGATAGCTGCGCCATTATGGTGGAGGGAACTTCCATGGGGCTGCGCGAGGGCGACCGCGTTTCGCGCAGGGATTTGCTGTACGGTATTCTTCTGCCGTCCGGAAATGACGCGGCAAACGCAGCGGCGGTATCGGTTGGCGGCAGTATCGGCGGCTTTGTTGAACTGATGAACCAAAAGGCGCAGGAGCTGGGATTAAGCTCCACGCACTTTGTAACGCCATCGGGACTTGACGCCAACGGGCATTACACCACCGCACGCGACCTTGCCATGCTTACCGCTTATGCAATGAGGGACGAAACGTTCCGCGATATCGTTTCATGCTCCTCGGCTGAGGTGGAGTTTGGCAATCCGCCGTATGCGCGCACGCTTTACAATTCCAACAAAATGCTGAAAAGGTACGAGGGCGCGATAGGCGTTAAAACAGGCTTTACGGACAACGCGCGGCGCTGTCTTGTTTCGGCGGCTCAGCGCGGAGGAGTAACGCTTATCGCGGTTACGCTCAGCGCTTCCGATGACTGGAACGACCATGAAAAAATGCTGGACTATGGGTTTGCGGCGGTTGAAAGCTTTCCGCTTCAGCTTGAGTGTGCCGAGCGCGTTTCGGTTGCGGGCACCGGCGAAAGCGTGGGCGTTTATGCCGACCCCGCAAGTCTTGCACTGCTGCCGCAGCAGGCGCAGAAGCTTACAAAGCGCGTGCTGCTGCCAAGATTTGTTTACGGCGGCGTGAAAAAGGGCGACAGGCTTGGCTGCATAGAGTTTTCGCTGGACGGCAGGGTGGTTAAAACCTGCCCGCTTTACGCGGCTGAAAGCGTCAAAGCGGAGTGCGGGGAGCTTTCGCCGCTGCAAAAGCTGCTTGCGGCTGTGGGAATTTATATCTGAAATTACGGCTTCGCCGCGCGTAAACCGTTTGCGGATTTGTGCGGTGAAGCCTATTAACCGTCGGGAGATGGAGGAGGATTTATTATGGAGAAGGTAAGAATACAGAAAATTATTGCGGACAGCGGCTACTGCTCCCGCAGAAAGGCAGAGGAGCTTATTTCAAGCGGCATTGTCACCGTAAACGGCAGGGGCTGTTCGCTTGGCGACAAGGCAGACCCAAGAAACGACCTTATAAGGGTAGGCGACGATGTTATTTCCGCGCAGAACACGGAAAAGCGCTACATCATGCTTTACAAGCCGCGCGGCTATGTCACCACAATGGCGGACGAAAAGGGCAGAAAAATAGCCGCCGACCTGCTTGTGGGCGTAAATGAGCGCGTTTATCCTGTCGGCAGGCTTGACAGAAATTCCGAGGGATTGCTGATATTTACAAATGACGGCGAATTTGCAAACGATATAATGCATCCGTCCCGCCATGTTTCCAAAACCTACCGCGTAACCATTGACGGCAGGGTGGACGAGGAGCAGCTTTCCGTGCTTTCATCGGGAGTTGAACTTGACGATGGCGCGGTAACGCTGCCCTGCACGGTTGAGGTTCTGATTGAAGAACCAACCCGCACCGTGCTGCGCTTTGTCATCAAGGAGGGCAGGAACCGCCAGATAAGACGTATGTGCGAGGCGGTGGGGCTTCAGGTGGGCAGGCTGCGCCGCACGGCTGTCGGCGGCGTTAAGCTTGGTATGCTTAAGCCGGGCGAGTTCCGCGACCTTACAAAAGAGGAGCTGAGGGCGCTGCGCGCAGCCGCAGGCAAGGCTTCAAGACAGGGAAGATAAGGGGTACATAAAATGGTTGAGATTTTACAGAACAAGCAGAATACCGAGAAAATAGAGTTCAACGCGTCGGATAACGGCAAAAGCCTTGGCAAGTGCGCGGGCGTGCTGCTTGGCGATACCTTTGTTTTTGACGAGCTGGAGTGTGATGATTTCTGGGTTGACGGTCTGGTAAGGGCGATACTTAACCTTATGGACCTGCACGGCATTGAAAAAGCACGGTTTGATTTCCCCGAGGGCGAGCAGCTTGACCGTCTTAGAAAATGGGGATTTGTGAAAAATGACGAAAAAACTATCGATAACATCGCAAAATTCTTCGATGAAAATAAAAAATGCACAAAAATGTGATTTCGGCTTGTTATTTCTGCCGCAATATAGTATAATTATTGTGGACTAATTTGGGGATTGCTGTCGCTTGCGGCGGCGGTCTTTGATGTATATGGAGGACAGATATGGCACTTTCTAAGACACTTGCTGAGATGGAGCAGAGCGTTCCCGACAGCGAAGCAAGAAAATGGCTGGCTGCACTGTTTGACGAGGGCAGCTTCAGAGAGCTGGACAAGTTTATGTCCACAGACGGCGGGCTTTGCCCCGTTGTGGCAGGCTGGGGAAATATCCTTGGCGGCACGGTATACGCCTATGCGCAGGACGTAAGCGTAAAGGGCGGCGCTGTAAACAAAAACGCGGCTATGAAAATCAGAAAGATTTATCAGCTTGCCGCAAAGAACGGCGCTCCCGTTGTTGCGTTCTTTGACTCAAAGGGCGGCGATATCACGGAGGGCATGGCTGTGCTTTCCGCTTACGGCGATATCATTAAGGCTTCGGCTGAAATTTCGGGCGTTGTTCCGCAGGTTGCCGTGGTTTGCGGCGTTTGTGCGGGCGCAGCGGCAATGCTGGCTTCCATGGCTGACGTTACCATAATGACCGAAAAGGCAGAGCTGTTTATGACTGCCCCGTTCAACGCACCCGATGGAAAGCTTGCAGGCGCAGGCACAGCGGCTAACGCTGCAAAGGCGGGCGTGTGCGATATCATTGCAAAGGACGGCGCTGACGCTGCCGCAAAGGCAAGAAAGCTGGTTGCGGTTCTTCCCGCAAACAATATTTCCCTTGCAGGCAACGATGACTTTACAGCAAATGATGCAGAGATAACAGCAGGCATGAAGGGCGCGGAAATTATCGCGGCTGCCGCTGATAAAAATTCCGTTATAGAGCTTGGCGCAGAGTTTGGCACAGCGGCTTATACCGCAATTGCAAGCGTAAACTGGGCAACCGTTGCGTTTGTAGCCACCGATAAAGCGGAGAAGCTTACCGCCGCTGACAGTGCGAAAATCGCACGCTTTGTACAGCTTGCGGACGTGTTCTCAATCCCCGTTGTTACAATAATCGACACCAAGGGCTTTGAAGCCTCCAGCACAGCGGAGCTTAACGGCAGCGTGCGTGATTTTGCAAAGCTTGCGCAGGTTTATGCAAGCGCAACCACCACCAAGGTAAACCTTATCAAGGGCGAGGCCTACGGCGCGGCTTATGCTGCATTCGACAGCGCCGATATCTCCTATGCGTGGGAGAATGCCGCAATTGCTCCCATGAGCGTTGAGGCAGCGGCAGCGTTTATGGGCGAGCAGCCCGATGTTTCCGCGTTCAGCGCAGCTGCAATCGGCATGGTTGACGGCGTTATCGCGGCGGAGGATACTAAGGAAGCCGTTGCGGGCGCAATTGAAATGTGCGCTTCCAAGAGAGTTGCTTCCCCCGCAAGAAAGCACGCAAATTTTGTATTTTAATTGAGAGAGGTAAAATGACATGAAAAGATATACAATCACCGTAAACGGCACTGCTTACGACGTAACTGTTGACGAGGCTGACGGCGCTGCTCCCGCAGCCGCTCCCGCTCCCAAGGCTGCAAAGAAGGCTGCTCCCGCTACAAAGGCTGCGGCAGGCGCGTTTGCAATCGCTGCGCCCATGCCCGGCACTATCATTGATGTAAAGGTAAAGGTTGGCGACAAGGTTACAAACGGCACAGTTATCGCAGTTCTTGAGGCAATGAAGATGGAGAATGATATCGTATGCGACAGGGACGGCGTTGTTGCTTCCATCAACGTAAACAAGGGCGACTCCGTAGAAACCGGCACAGCCGTTGCTACAATCAACTGATGTAAATAAGGAGAGCAAAAATGGCTAAGCTTAAGATAACAGAAACCGTTCTGCGCGACGCGCACCAGTCGCTGCTTGCTACCAGAATGTCCTTAGATGAAATGCTGCCTATCCTTTCCACAATGGATAAGATTGGCTTCTATTCCGCAGAGTGCTGGGGCGGCGCAACGTTTGACTCCTGCATTCGTTTTCTTGACGAGTGTCCGTGGGACAGGCTGCGCACGATACGCAAAGAAATGCCCAACACCAAGCTTCAGATGCTGTTCAGAGGACAGAATATGCTTGGCTATCGCCATTATGCGGACGATTTGGTTGAGTATTTCGTACAGAAATCCATCGCGAATGGTATCGATATAATCCGTATTTTTGATGCGCTTAACGATATCCGCAACCTTGAAACCGCTATCAATGCCGCAAAGAAGGAGAATGGTCACGCGCAGGTTGCTATCTCCTACACGCTGGGAGATGTGTTTACGCACGAATATTACATGAACTACGCAAAGCAGATTGAAAGCGCAGGCGCTGACTCCATCTGCATTAAGGATATGGCTGCGCTGCTTACTCCGTATGAGGCTGAAACGCTTGTCCGCGATATCAAGAGCGCCGTAAATATCCCCGTACAGCTGCATACGCACTACACCTCGGGTCTTGCTTCCATGTGCATACTTAAGGCGGTTGAGGCGGGCGCTGACGCGGTTGATACCGCAATGTCGCCGCTGGCGCTTGGTACATCTCACGCGCCCACGGAGTCCATCGTTGCAACCTTCAAGGGAACGCAGTACGATACCGGCATTGACCTTGTTGCGCTGACCGAGGTAAGGGATTATTTTATGAAGCTGCGCAAGAAGTACATCGACAATGGTCTGCTTGACCCTGCAATGCTTGCAACTGACGCAAACGCGCTGATTTATCAGGTTCCCGGCGGAATGCTTTCCAACCTGCTTTCACAGCTTAAACAGGCGGGCAAGGCTGACCAGCTTGACGAGGTGCTTAAGGAGGTTCCGCGCGTGCGTAAGGACAGCGGATTCCCGCCCCTTGTTACGCCCACCTCGCAGATTGTCGGCACGCAGGCTGTGTTCAACGTAATCACAGGCGAGCGCTACAAGACGGTAACCAAGGAGTTCAAGGGTCTTGTAAAGGGCGAGTACGGCAAGACTCCCGTTGAGATAGACCCCGATTTCCGCAAGAAAATCCTTGGCGATGAGCAGCCCATAACCTGCCGTCCCGCAGACCTGCTTAAGCCCGAGCTTGAAGCTATGAAGGCAGAAGCTGCCGAGTGGATTGAGCAGGAGGAGGATATCCTTACCTATGCCATGTTCCCCAAGGTTGCGCCGAAGTATTTTGAGAAGCGCCGCGACAGGAAGCTTGGCATTGACGCTGACCACGCAGACAAGGTGAACAAGGTTCACCCCGTATAATATAATTTTAATATAGTATATAAGACCCCTGCTTTTGGCGGGGGTCTTGCTCTGCCGAAAAAACGCTGTCATGGCGAAAATTCGTGAAAATGCGTCTGATATCGTTTACAAATTGCGTGTGAAAATTTTTCGTCACTTTCACCAAAACAAAAGTTACAACTTGGTAACAAAATACCTGTAATTTTTGAAAACCTAAATTCCTCTTGATTTATTAACCTGAAAAAATGGCTTGGCTAAGCGAAATTTTCGGTTTTTTTAATCGCGTGTGCGTTTTTTAGGTTATTAAGAAAAAGTGTTGTAATAATGAACAACCCTCGGGTATTGAAAACGATTTCTGAAAAATCTTTGCGAAAAAGTTCAAAAAAAAGACTTGAAAAAAACCTTGTTTTATGATAAACTAACAAGTGAAATCAAGCGCGCGCAATAAATGTGCCGTTTGATGAATAACACAAGTTCCTTTTACGGAACGATTATAACCTATTTATGGGAGGAAAAAACCTATGAAGAAGAGAGTATTAGCAGCGATTCTTGCGTCTGCTACAATTCTGTCCGTTGTTGGTTGCTCCAACAACACCACATCTGACGGCAGCAAGGATTCGTCCGTTGCTGATTCCGGCAGCTCCAGCGTAGCTTCCGGCGATTCCAGCACAGCTGACGCTTCCAGCGACGCAAGCAGCGATGCAGGCGATGCTGTTGAGCTTAAGGACGATGGCGACTGCCTTACTATCCTTGCATGGACCAGTAACGCTGATATCGATGGATTAGTTAAGTTCTTTATCGAGAACACAGACTACACAGAGGATCAGATCAAGTGGGTAGGCGTTGGTGAAAACGGCGAGGGCGCTCGTGACCAGTATAAGCAGTACCTGCTCGGCAACGATGACGCTGACCTTATGGTTTGCGACGCTGACTGGATCACAGACTACATCAATGATGAGTCTCTGACAGCTCCTTACTCTGCAATCGGTCTTTCCAAGGCTGACTTTACAGACGCATTCAGCTATGTACTTGACTACGGTACTGCTGCTGACGGCACATTTAAGGCTGCTTCTTTCCAGGCTACACCTGGTGGATTCCTTTACAGAGCTGACCTTGCTAAGGAGTACCTTGGCGTTAACTCTCCCGCAGAGATGCAGGAACTGGTTAAGGACTGGGATACATTCCAGGCAACAGCTAACAAGCTGTTTGAGGCTTCTGGCGGAAAGGTTGCTATGCAGGCTACAGAGTCTGGTATGTGGCAGGTTTACCAGTCCAACAGAAATCAGGCTTGGGTTGTTGACGGCAAGCTTGTAATGGACAATGCTGAGGGCTTCTATGACATCGCTAAGTCCATGAGCGACGCTGGCACACTTACCAACATTGCCGGTATGTGGGAGCCCGAGTGGACTGCTGCATTCAATGATGGTTCTGTATTCGGCGACTTCGTTCCTACATGGGGTCTTGCAAACACAGGTCTGAACTCTCTCGTTGAGATGGCTGCAGGTGCTAAGTTTGATGAAGCAGGCAACTGCACAAGCACTGTTCTTACTTCTGATCAGCTTGCACTTTGCGAAGGTCCTTCTGGCTGGTTCTGGGGCGGTTCTTACTTCGCAGTTTCCAACAAGTGCGACAACAAGACCATTGCTAAGGACTTCATCGAGTTCTACTGCAAGAACGCTGACACAATGGGCGCTTACTCCGCTAAGACAGGCGACTTCATGAACAACAAGGCTGCTATGTCTACAGCTACAGCATCTAACAAGTACCTCAAGGACAACCAGAATCACTTCGAGATTCTCGTAAGCGTTCTTGACAGACTTGACCTCAGCAACAAGCTGACAGTTTATGATTCTGTAATCAAGGGTCTGTTCAACGACTCCGTTGCTGGTTACATTAAGGGTACATACGCTACTAAGGACGAGGCTATTGAAGCATTCAAGGATGGCGTTGCTGCTAAGTATCCTGACATCGTTATTGAGTAATTTTATATCAGTATCGATATAAATTTCCTTAAAACCAAATAGTTTTATTGCAATATACTGCTTGCGGGTTTGCGCCCGCAAGCGGATATATTGTAATTTTTTATCAAAAAAATCGAAAGGGTGTGCATCATGCAGGCAGCAAACGGCAGAAGACAGCGTATGGTAAGCTATGCAAAATACGGCTATATGTTTATTGCACCGTTCTTTATTATCTACGCGTTCTTCATGATTTATCCGCTTATCAATACATTTCTCCTTAGCTTTAAGAACAACGGAAGCGCCCATCCCGATACATGGGTTGGACTTGAGAATTATCAGTATCTGCTTTTTGGCGGCGCGGAGCGTTACCAGAGTGCAATTTCTAAGGAATTCTGGAGATCTATGGGAAATACCTTGATTCTCTGGGGTGGAAACTTTGTTGTACAGATTGTACTGTCGCTGCTTTTGGCAGTGTGGTTCTCTGATGTGAGAATCAAGATTAAGGGTACAGGCTTCTTTAAGGTTGTTATGTATCTGCCTAACATTGTAACGGCGGCGTCTGTAGCGGCTATGTTCCTTATGCTGTTTGGCAACACCAAGTATGGTGCAATAAACTCACTGCTTCTTCAGCTTGAAGCAATAACCAAGGAAATTCATTTTATTGACGATGTATGGAGTTCACGAATACTTGTAATGCTCATACAATCGTGGATGTGGTATGGTAATACCATGCTGCTGCTGCTGTCGGGTATTTTTGGTATAGACCCGTCTATTTATGAGGCGGCAGATATTGACGGCTCCAGTGGAGCAAACACTTTCTTCAGGATAACAATGCCCATTCTGAAGCCTATCTTCATCTATGTGTTCATCACATCTATGATAGGCGGACTTCAGATGTTCGATATTCCTTATCTCCTGCACGACGGAACAACAATAAGACCTGCTCTTAAGACAGCGGCGGTATTTGTTTATGACAATTTCCACTCTGCTGCCACAAACTACGGTTATTCCGCAGCGGCTTCTATGATTCTCTTTGTAATCACTGCCGCACTTGGACTTATTGTTTACCGTTTTAACACAGAAAATGACGCTCCCAAAAAGCGTCGTAAGGCAAAGTAAGGGGGAGGTATACGATGGCTGATTCATATAATTTTTCAACTTCTGCTTACAGAAGAAAGATCAGAATACATTCAACCTTAAGATTTATCTTTTGCTTGATTCTGACGATTATTTCGCTTCTTCCTATCTACCTGATCGTTATGAACGCAACGAGAGATACTATTAGTATTAGCCAGAACGGTGTTGCGTTACTGCCCGGCGCGCATTTGCTGGACAATTACAGAACACTTGTAAGTGAGAGCGGCGGCTTTAGCATTAAGTTCAACCTCTGGGTAGGCTACAGAAACAGCTTGATTATTGCAGGCTCGTCCACTATCCTTTCTGTTTTCTTCTCCGCGATGACCGCTTATGGTCTTACGGTTTATGACTTCAAGGGAAAGAAGTTCGCAACCACCTTTATCCTTATGGTTATGATGGTTCCCATGCAGGTTGTTTCCACAGGTTTCTTGGAGTTTATGGCTACGCTTGGTTGGCTGAACAACTACATTCCGCTTATTCTTCCCGCGATTGCAGCGCCTGCAACGGTGTTCTTCATGCTTCAGTACATGAAGTCTTCGTTCCCGCTGGATATAGTAGAGGCTGCAAGAATTGACGGCTGCGGCGAGTTTAGAACCTTTATACAGATTGCGCTGCCTATCTTCAAGCCCGCATTTGCTGTACAGGCTATCTTTGCTTTCGTAGCAAGCTGGAACAACTACTACACACCGTCCATGATTCTTGTAAACGGTGATATCAACCTTAAGACAATGCCTATGATGGTTTCCGCTGTAACGAGTTCTTCAACCACTATTGACCGTGGCGTTATAAACCTCGCTATCGCACTTTCCATCATTCCTATCGTTGTAATTTACCTTGCGCTCTCCAAGTTTATCGTAAAGGGCGTTGCGCTCGGCGCAGTAAAGGGTTAAGCTATAACAAATTATATTATTCTGCTCCGGCTTTGGTCGGGGCAGAATTTTTGTTTGCAGCAAATCCGCAGGCGCACTGTGCGGTTAATTCTGCGCCCAAAGGCTGATGAACACAAACAGCGGCAGAAGCGCCGCTGTTCTAATCAGTTATTCTAACCCGCTTTTGATTGGCGTAAACAAAGAAATAAGAAAGCTGAAATGTATTTGTTTTTCGTGTTTTGTTTCGGATTGCTCTGGGAATTTGCCGCAACGCTGATTACCCTTGTTCGTGAGTCAGTAGCCTGAACATTTTACTTTGGAATGCCTGTCTATGGTGCATTTCTTTTATGCCTGCAAAAATCGGCGGAGAGCCTTAGCTCCCCGCCGATTTTTGCATATTTACAATACTGTGCGGTTTATTTCCTGCCCGCAAGCTTGATGATATCGCTGACCTTAATTCTGTTGCCGTTGTGCAGGATAATCGCTTCGTACACCTTTGCAACAAGCATTGCCACAAGCACCACAAATACCGCCAGAATAACTATAGCAATCAGCACCTGCGCTGTATCCATAGTTCCCAGAAGAAGCGCCGATGGCAGCGCAAACGGCGAGGAAAGCGGGAAGAAGTAGGAGAATATCTGCACGGGATTTACAGCAGCCGCGCCTGTATCAATAGAGCCGGCGTTTGCAATTATGGGAAAATACGCCAGATAAAGTCCCACAACGCCAAGGATTGAATACGGCTGCATTGCTGCGGTAAGGTCCTCCATGCGGCTTACGCTTGCGCCCACAAGCGCCGCAATAAGCGCAAAGAACAAAAATCCAAGTATGAACATCACAAGTATAAGCAGAATTTCAACCGCGCCTATGCTGCCTACGGTGTTTTCAATCGCCTCAACAACCATCGCGCCCTCGCCTGTAAGCGCTTCCGTGCTGTTCATCATGTCCATGATTTCGCCGCCTATGCCGAACGGCGCTGTCAGCATAAACGTGCCTCCGCCAACCAGTATCATAAGTATAAACTGAAGCACCGAGATAAGTCCCATGGCAAGAACCTTGCCTATTACCACCGCAAGCGGTCTTACCGAGGTAAGCAGTAATTCCATAACGCGGGAGGTTTTTTCGGTTGCGATGGACTGCGCCACTGTCTGACCGTATACAAATATCAGCAGGAACAGTACAAGAGATACAACAATCGGCACAAAATAGTTTATTGCGCTTTCAAAAATATTCCACTCATCTGTGCCCGCCTCTATTTTGGAGGTGGTGATGTATCTCTGCGTTGCCGCGTAATTTTCAGGGGTGACTCCGCAGTTAATGATATTGCGGTAATTTACCACCTGCTGCACCGCAAGTGTGATATAGTCAACCGTGCTGCCCTCTGTGCCGGGGGAATAGTAAGTCTTTACTGCAAAGCCAAGCAGCGCGCCATCAGTTTCCTGTGCGGAAATTGAAACCATAGCCTCGTTTTCGGCGGTTATAAGTTTATCAAGCATTTCGTCCGCATTAAGCTCCGTCTGTGCTATTTTAAGTCCCAGACCCTCAAGCGAGGTCATATCCTCATCGGAGAGAATACCGCAGTTGTCGTAAATATAAACCGCGTTTGTGGAGGAGGGCTGCTGCTCGCTTTCGCTGCCAAGCACGCTTTCCTCGCCGCTCATAAGTGAGGGAAGAATATTCGCGCCTGCCGCAAGCAGCGCAATAATAAGGCTTATCACAATAGTGCCAACTATAAACGATTTTGTCTTTATGTACTGAATAAAGGTAAAGCCGAATACCTTCTGCCAGCCCTTAGTTTTCATTTTCAGCACCTACCTTTTCAATAAATATTTCGTTGAGCGATGGCTCGCGAAGTTCATAGCGGATAAGCGGAATTTCGCTTTCCATTATCTTATTCAGCAGCGAATGCGCCTGCTGCTCGCTTTCCACATTGTAGCTTATTCCGTTGGGCGTAACCTCGTAAGCCGTAAGTCCGCAGCTTCCTGCAAGGTCGGTGATATCTCCCTCGCACTTTACGGTAAGCTTTACTCTGCCGTAGCCTTTTTTTATCTCGTTAAGGTCGCCCTGAAGCACGGTTCTGCCCTTGTTCATAATCACGATATCACGGCAGAATTCCTCAATAGTCGGCATCTGATGGCTGGACATTATAATAAACTTATCCTTTTTGATTTCCTCGCGTATCACCGTCTTGAAAAGCTCCGCATTAACGGGGTCAAGACCGCTTAACGGCTCGTCAAGAATTATAAGCTCCGGATTTGGCGCAAGCGCCGCGATAAGCTGTATCTTCTGCTGATTTCCCTTTGAAAGCTGTTCGGCGCGCTTGTCGCGGTATTCCGCAACGTTAAGACGCTCAAACCAGTAATCAAGCGCCTTTATCGCCTGCGGCTTCTTCATACCCTTAAGTCCGCAGAAATATATAAGCTGGTCAATTATCTTGTATTTTGGATAAAGTCCGCGCTCCTCTGCAAGATAGCCTATCGGCTGCTCTGCCGCAAGAAAACGCTTGCCGTCCCATGTAACCGTGCCGCTGTCGGCGCTGAGCATTCCCAAAATAATGCGTATTGAAGTGGTTTTGCCCGCGCCGTTTGTTCCAAGCAGCGCAAACACGCCCGGCTGTGTTATCTCAAAGCTGAGATTATCCACCGCGGTATATTCGCCATACTTCTTGACAATGCTGTCAACTCTTAAAGCCATGATACCTCTCCTTTTCAGAACAGCACTGCGCTGTCCGTTAATGTGTTGTATATACAGTATAACCTGTTTGCGCAGATTTGTCAAGAGGTTTTTCACGGTAATTTGTATATTTTTTATCAAAATGACGCCGTGCAAAATCCGTATTTTTGATTTTGCACGGCGTTGCCCTAAATCTCCAGCAGCGAGCCTATCAGCACCGCCGCTATAAACAGCGGTGCAATCCACTTTATGATGAACTCAAAGCTTCTTCTGCGCTTAAACCTGC
The DNA here is from genome assembly GCA_964557825.1 of uncultured Ruminococcus sp. Lineage (GTDB taxonomy): Bacteria > Bacillota > Clostridia > Oscillospirales > Ruminococcaceae > CAG-115. Next base: position 27,886 of record CAZLBL010000005.1, on the reverse strand, counting down.
CGCTTTGTTCCATCTCCTTTGAAAGCACCTGCGGCTTTATCACCCAGCCGATAAAGATGCAGGATATCATTGCCACAATGGGTGTTACAATGGAGTTGCCGATATAGTCAAAGAAATCCAGAATTGACATTCCAAACGGTTTTGCCGCACTCCACACGCCGTAGCCAAGGCTTGACGGAACGCCCAGTATCAGCAGCACAACCGTCATTATCAGCACGGCATGGCTTCGTTTAAGCCCGAAACGCGCGATAAGGTTTGCAACGTTTACCTCCATCATAGATATTGCGGAGGAAATGGCCGCAAAGAATATCAGCACAAACACAAGCGCGCCTACCGCCCCACCGAACGGCATCGCCGCAAACACAGAGGGCAGGGTTTCAAAAAGCAGTCCTGTTCCCGCGGAAAGCGCAGTGCCCTCGCCACCCGATACCGCAAAAACAGCGGGAATTACTATAAGTCCGCTGATAAACGCAATGCCAAGGTCAAACAGCTCTATCTGCTTTACCGATTTCTCCACGCTGTCCTCTTTTTTCAGATATGAGCCGAACGTCACCATTATTCCGCTTGCAAGCGAAAGAGAATAGAACATCTGTCCCGTTGCTGCAAGCACTGTTTTGAACGAAAACCGCGACCAATCGGGAGTAAGATAATACGCAACGCCGTCAAAGGCGCCGTCAAGCGTCAGCGTATAGCCTGCAACGACAACGGCAAGCGCTATCAGTGCAGGCATAAGAAATCGGTTTGCCTTTTCTATGCCGTTTTTAACGCCGCAAAGCAGTATTGCCGCAGCCATCAGCAAAAACAAGGTCTGAAAGCCGACCGGCTGAAGCGTCTGGGAGGTATACTGTGCAAAATATCCCTCGCCCGCCGCCATTGCACCGCTGCCTGTCAGGTACATAACCGCGTATTTCAGCACCCAGCCGCCGATTACGCAGTAATACGGCAGCGTTATCAGTGTTACAACAGCGGTAAGCACGCCGATAAAGCTTCCGCGCCTGTCAAGCTTTCCATAGGCGATAAGGCTTGCCGCGCCTGTCTTTCTGCCGATTGAAATTTCCATCGCCATCACAGGGAAGCCAAATATCAGCGTAACTGCAAGATAGGTCAGCAGAAATATACCGCCGCCGTACTCTGCCGCAAGAAACGGAAACCGCCATATATTGCCCAGACCCACCGCCGAGCCTGCCGCCGACAGCACAAAGCCAAGGCGGTTTGAAAAGGTTGGTTTGCTCATAATATAAAAAACTCCGAAATAATATATAGTACATAGTAAAGCCAAAGCTATATGCTTAATTTGTCACATATTCGGCGATTTATTCCGCATTGTTGACAAAACGCATTTTGTCTGCTATACTTTAATATAGATGCCAATTTTAGATTTTTATTGTTGCACTTTTTCGTGGAGGTTTTCATGGCTGATTTCTTTATCGGCTCTGATAACAGACTGGAGCTGTTCGGACCGCTTCATATTGCTATTTCTGCCGTTTTTGTGCTTTTGTATGCGGCTGTGTTTGTTTTCAGAAAAAGGCTGCGCGGCTTCGGGCATTTCAAGGCTGTGCGCATAGCCGCCGCAACGCTTCTGCTTGTAAACATGGTTATCCACTACGGCTCAAGGATAATTTTGGGCATATGGAGCTTTGAGTCAGACCTGCCGCTGCATCTTTGCTTTCTGACAAATTTCTTTATGATTTATATTCTGTACACGGATAATAAGGGCGGACTTTACAGAATAATATATTATTTCACGTTTATAGGACCGCTGCCTGCTATGATATGGCCTGACCTTCGCAGCAGCTATGACAGCTATATTTTCTATCAGTTCATAATCAGCCACCACATCATGCTGCTGATAAGCCTGTATTGTCTGTGCGTGCTGAGATATGAAACCAAGGTTCGCTATTCGCTGCATACGTTGCTTTTCGGAAATATTTTTATCGGCGCGGTAATGCTGTTTAATATGTACTTTGGCACAAATTACATAATGATGGCGGAGCTGCCCGCGCAGCTTTACGAGGTTTACCCGTTTCTGCACGCGCTGCCGCCGCTTGTATGGCTGGAACTTGTGGGCGTTGCGGCGGTGTACGCCTCCTGCATACCTATGGCAATAGTCCACAGGGCGGATGCGGATAAATCCGACAGAAAGCCGCAGAACGGCGAGCCGCGCGATAAGCAGCAGCTTTAAGGCAACACCGCACAAAGATTGCGGAACAACTTCGTTGTACCTCGCGAGTTGCGCCGTCAGATTTTTCGTCAGATTGTACAAATTTGACGCAGGCAGGCTGGCGCCTGTCAAGGAAAATTTGTGCAATATGGCGGAAAAGGTGCAAGCAAGGCGTACGCAAAATCCAAAAGATGGTCTTTGCGTGGTGTTGCCTTAAGCAGCGCTGAACCTTAAAGAGGTACTGTTTTTATCACGGAGGTGTTATTGTGCAGATAGGCGTTTCAACGGCTTCGCTATACCCGTTTCATGTGGAGGACGCGTTTATGGAGCTTGCCCTGCGCGGGATTAAAACCGCAGAGGTGTTTGCCAACGCGACCTGCGAGGGACAGGAACCGTATATTTCCATGATACGGGATACTGCGCGGCAGTACGGGATTTCCATACCCTCGTTCCACCCGTTTTCATCGCCTATGGAGTCGGTGTTTCTTTTTTCGTCCTACGACCGCAGGATTGATGAAATGCTGACCCTTTACTGCGGCTTCTTTGAAAGTATGCAGAAGCTTGGCGCGAAGATATTTGTGCTGCACGGCGCTATATTAAGCAGCAACTGCACCCCGCAGCATTATGTGACGCAGTTCCGTATGCTTGCAGAGGCGGCGGAGCAGTACGGCATAACGGTTGCGCAGGAGAATGTGTGCTACTGCCTTTCTGGCAGCGTGGAGTTTCTGAAAATGATGAAAAATCAGCTTGGCGGATATGCAAAATTTGTCCTTGACCTTAAACAGGCGCGCCGCAGCGGCGCGGATATATACGATTATATCGACGCCTTGGGCGAAAGCATTGTACACTGCCATGTAAGCGACGCAAACGGCGACAGCGACTGCCTGCCGGTGGGCAGGGGCAGCTTTGATTTTGCGGAGCTTTACCGCCGCATGAGCGCAAACGGCTTTGACGGCAGCTATATAGTTGAGCTTTATCGTCATAACTACGGTGATTTTGATGAACTTAGCCAAAGTGCAGACCGTCTTGCGGAAATATTCGCGGCGGCGAGGCAGGGCTGACTTGCCGCAGTTTGTCAAAAAAATCGACAGATTTTTTATTTCGTACTTGACATATCGGCAAAAAAGGCATATAATAAATATGTTATTGTATTTGCAAAATTAAGCGGTACGCCGCTATAAAAATCAGGAGGCAAACTTATGAGTAGAGTTTACAACTTCAGCGCAGGCCCCGCTGTTCTCCCCGAGGAAGTCCTCAAGGAAGCAGCAGACGAAATGATGGACTACCGCGGAACCGGAATGTCCGTTATGGAGATGTCCCACCGTTCCAAGGCTTACGACAATATCATCAAGGAGGCAGAAAAGGATCTGCGCGAGCTGATGAATATTCCCGACAACTACAAGGTGCTGTTCCTGCAGGGCGGCGCTTCCCAGTTCTTTGCAGAGGTTCCCATGAACATGATGAAGAACAAGAAGGCTGCTTACATAATCACAGGTCAGTGGGCTAAGAAGGCTTGGCAGGAGGCTAAGATTTACGGCGAAGCTATCGACGTTGCTTCTTCCGCAGACAAGACCTTCTCCTATATCCCCGACTGCTCCGACCTTGATATCCCCGAGGACGCAGACTATGTTTACATCTGCGAAAACAATACCATCTACGGCACAAAGTTCCACCAGCTTCCCAACACAAAGGGCAAGGATCTGGTTGCCGATGTTTCCTCCTGCTTTTTGTCTGAACCCGTTGATGTAAGCAAGTATGCCGTAATTTACGGCGGCGTTCAGAAGAACGTTGGTCCCGCAGGCGTTGTTATCGCAATAATCCGCGAAGACCTTATCACAGACGATGTTCTGCCTGGCACTCCCACAATGCTTAAGTGGAAGACTCAGGCTGATAACGACTCCCTGTACAATACTCCTCCCTGCTACGGTATCTATATCTGCGGCAAGGTGTTCAAGTGGCTGAAGAAGATGGGCGGTCTTGAGGCTATGAAGGCGCTCAACGAGAAGAAAGCCAAGATTTTGTATGACTTCCTCGACAGCAGCAAGCTGTTCAAGGGTACTGTAAGGGCCGAGGATCGTTCGCTTATGAACGTTCCTTTCGTTACAGGCAACGAGGAACTTGACGCAAAGTTTGTAAAGGAAGCAAAGGCTGCCGGTCTTGAAAACCTTAAGGGTCACAGAACCGTGGGCGGCATGAGAGCCTCCATCTACAACGCTATGCCTATCGAGGGCGTTGAGGCTTTGGTTGCATTTATGAAGAAGTTTGAGGAAGAAAATTCCTGATATTTCGCACTGAAGGGCGGGCGGCTTATTGCCGCCCCCTGTGATATATTTTATATTTAAGGAGAACACGACAATGTACAATATTCTTACGCTAAACAAGATTGCTGCGTGCGGCACAGACCTTTTTGACAAGAGCAAATACGCTTTCAGCGAGGATATGGCAAACCCCGACGCGGTGCTGGTTCGTTCCGCTTCCATGCATGAGATGGAGCTGCCCGATAACCTGCTTGCCATTGCAAGAGCGGGCGCAGGTACAAACAATATCCCGATTGACAAGTGCAGTGAGAAGGGTATCGTTGTTTTCAATACCCCCGGTGCTAACGCAAACGCAGTTAAGGAGCTTGTTCTCTGCGGCCTGTTTATGGCTTCCAGAAAGGTTGCAGCCTCTATCGACTGGCTGAAGACCCTCAAGGGCGAGGGCGACAACGTTGGCAAGCTTGTTGAAAAAGGCAAGAGCCAGTTTGCAGGTCCCGAAATCAAGGGCAAGAAGCTGGGCGTTATCGGTCTTGGCGCTATCGGCGCACTGGTTGCAAACGCTGCGGTTGACCTTGGCATGGAGGTTTACGGCGCTGACCCGTTCCTTTCTGTTGACGGCGCAATCCACCTCTCCAAAAATATCCACTATGTAAAGAGCAACAAGGAGATTTTTGAGCAGTGCGACTACATCACACTGCACGCTCCCGCTACCGCTGAAACAAAGGGCATGATTAACGCGGAAACCATCGCGACAATGAAGAAGAACGTGCGTATTCTCAACTTTGCAAGAGCTGACCTTGTTGACAGCAAGGCGATTATAGACGCGCTTGCAAACGGCGGCATGGCTGCTTATGTTACCGACTTTGTTACCGACGACCTTATCGGTATCGACGGCGTAACCGCGCTGCCCCACCTTGGCGCTTCCTCTCCCGAGAGCGAGGATAACTGCGCTGTTATGGCGGTAAACGAAATCAAGGCTTACCTTGAAAATGGTGATATCATCAACAGCGTAAACTTCCCCAATGTTTCCATGCCCATGACAGGCGACGCTAAAATCTGCATTCTCCACAAGAACACAGAGGGCGTAATCAACAGCTGCACAGCCGCTGTTTCCGCGGCAGGTCTTAACATTGAGAACATGATAAGCAAGTCCAAGAAAGAGCTTGCCTACACCGTACTTGATGTAACAGGCGGTGCAGACGGCGTTGAAACAGCAATAAAGGCTATTGCAGACGTTATTTCTGTAAGGGTTATCAAGTAAGCCAATCAAGGTATTGTAAAAAGCGCACAGTCCGAGGTTTTACGGGTTTTCCGGAAACCTCGGATTTTTGTATGCCTTAATATTGGTGCAGCAAAAAACCGCCCAAGGGACGGTTCTTTGTGAAAATGCTTACAATTCCGATATCAGATGTGTGCTTTTCGGTTTTGTGGAAACAGTTAAACCTTCCACCCAACCGCAAGTTCTCTTGCTTCCACGAAGCGGCGGTAAATTCCGCCACGCTGCATAAGCTGCTCATGGGTGCCGCTCTGTACAATTTTGCCGCCGTCGATTACCAAAATGTTGTCTGCATGGCGGACGGTTTTCAATCGGTGGGCTATCATCAGAATGGTCTTTTCTTTGGTCAGTGCTTCAATGGCGGAGGTCAGCTCCTGCTCGCTTTCGGGGTCAACGTTTGCGGTGGCTTCGTCCAGAATGATGATGGGCGCGTCCTTCATGATAGCACGCGCTATGGAAATGCGCTGCTTTTCGCCGCCCGAAAGGCTTTCGCCGCCCTCGCCGATGACCGTTTCATACCCATCGGGCAGCGCCATGATAAAGTCATGGCAGCAGGCTTTCTTTGCGGCTTCAATTACTTTCTCCATAGAAGCGTCTGGCTGACCGAAGCGGATATTGTTGGCAATGGTATCGCGGAACAGATAAACATTCTGAAAAACAAAGCTGAAATTCCGCATAAGGCTGTCCATGCTGTATTCCTTGACGTCCATGCCGCCAAGCTTAACGCTGCCCCTGTCTACGTCCCAAAAGCAGGCGATAAGATGGCAAAGGGTGGTTTTGTCGCCGCCGGAAGGTCCAACGATAGCAGTGGTGGTTTTCTGCGGAATATGCACGGAAATGCCGTTGATGATTTTCCGCTTTTCATAGGAAAATTCCACATTTTCCACATCAATATCATAGCTTGCGGGGGCGATGTCCTTGCCGTCAATATCCATGGTGGGCATATCCAATACCGCCAGCGCCATGCGCCAGTCGAGAATAAAGAGATACACCAGAAGCGCAACAGGCACAAGCAGGTTTGATGTAAACTCCGAAATGATGTGCGCCATGGTGGTTTCAATGCTGTCAATGCGCTCTACAAGTACATTTTTCACAGAGCCGGAGGGCATATCAAGCATGGTGCCAAGCGGCACGCGGAAAAGCTTTTCGCACACCCGCTTGCGGATATTGCCCAGCACGGCAAAGGTAGCCTTATGGGAAAGCGTGGTGGAAATGCTGTGAAAGCCGCAGCACCCCACCCATAGCGCCGCCATAATCAGGCAGTTTTTAAGATAAACGCCGCTTTCACGGCAGCCGCCAAGCAAATCCGATATAACCTCTGCCATCACGAAATAGGGTAAAATGCCGCAGATAACTCCGCACACGGCGGTAAGGACGCTGAGAATATATTTCGGGCGATATTTCCCCGCGAAATCCCAAATCCATGCCGCAGCGGAGCGGTTTGGTTTTGTGTTCATGTTCTATCTCCTGTCTTTTCTGTATTCAGCAGGGGTCATTCCGAACGTTTCTCTGAATGCCGCTGCAAATTTACTTGGGTTGTCATAGCCGACAGCGGACGCAATTTCAATAATCCGCTTTTTTCGGTCTGTTACCAGCATGGACGCCGCAACATTCATCTTGTGGGCGCGAATGTAGGTGTATATCGGGCTGCCGTAAACGCCCTTAAAGCCTGTTTTAAGGGCGGCAGCGCTGAGGTTAAACTGCTTTGCAAGCGCTTCCGTGGTGTAGTTTTCGGACGGATTTTCGGTAAGCAATTTGTGAACCGCCTTTATCTTTTCAATCTGACTTGAATAAAAATAGGGGAGCTCGTCCTTATGCCCTGACAGCTCCAATGCCCGCAGAAATATCAGCAGCTCCATAACCTTGATCTTGAAATAATCCATGCGGATTTTAGCAGGGACGTTATAAAGCTCCGAGAAGATATGCTCGATAGACGGGTCCCTGCGCAGAACAAAGATGCCGTCCTTTCCGCAGAACTTTTCCGCAAGCGCAGCCAAATCAACCGAAACGCCCGGCATAGCCTCATGCACGGCTTTTTCGGCATAATCAGGGAAAAAGCCGATTGTAATACCGTGATAGTGGGATACAGGGAAATACATATCACCGTTATGATGAACGCGGCGGTCAAGCCTTAAATCGCCCGCTTCCATGTAATAGCGCATATCCTTGTCGGTGCGGTGTTCAATGCGCCCCTCGCGGCAATGGTCTATGCAGAAAATATGAGCGGAGCTGTTAAAACGGCTGTAACAGTGAGTCATATGAAAATCGTTGTACATAAGATATACGCCGTCAAATACGCGATAGATGGTCATAAGTCCGTCGCCGCTGCGGTCTTTCATTCGCAGTATCTTGCAATCCTCTGTTTCCACAACCTCCTCCAGATTTTCACCCATGTTTGTGCTGTGAAACATTTGCCATGGGTTATACGCGTTTTCCAAAAATGCATCTCCTCTGATTGTTAGAATAGGCTAACTTGCATGGATTAAGGAAAGCCGCTTTTTACGGCTTCCATAGTTATTCAATAAGGGGCTTGCCCCGTCATTTAACGTGGCAAGGGTTGGCTTTGCCAACCTGCCATTCAGTAGGCGTATCGAACTTCGTTCGACACTATTGTATCCCCTACTGAATGGTAAATGTAACCCGCCGCCTAAGAGGCGGGGGACATCTTGCCTAAGTTATATTGATTTTGCTGTCTGTTTTCTAATCCAATCAGTTTTTTTAACTCCATTTGGAGGACTTTTTTCTACGCGATTATCGTCACAAGCCCTGCGCAGAGCGCCGCAACTGCCGCGAACATAGGAATTCCGCGCAGGAAAGAGCCTATATGCTTTGAGGGGTCTTGATAGATTCCTTTTTCGGGCAGGAAAGAGAAACGGATTCGTTTTGTGTTTCTCCACCACAGCAAATCTATAATTACAAGGTCGAACGCTCCAAGCCCCTCTCCCATTGCCAGAAAAAACAGGAAAGCGCTCCAAAAGCTGTTCAGCCCAAGAATACCTTTCAATGCAAAGCCAATAGCTGAAAACGCCACGGTAAACAGCAGTACATTTCCTGCCATTAACGCCATTGCAGGCTTCTCCTTCGGCAGGGACTTTCCCGATATGTGTTCGCGCACAATCTTCTGCACGGCTTCGGGATAGGAACGCAGTCCGAAAAGATTTTTCTCGTCCGTGCCTGTACAGAGAAAGCAGACAAACCAGTATAGCAGCCAAAACGCAATCATAAATATAATCTTCATGTTTAATTCCCTTCTACATTGCAAAAATAAAACAGCTTGCCGATGCCGTCAGCGCGGGCGTTCCCATGGCTGACGCAACGGCAATGCAGAGTTTACGAGTTGCTTTTTTGAGCCAATTAACGGAACAAAGTTCCAATTCCTGCAATAACTGCGGAGATTGCCACAGTGCTGACTATGCTTGCTATCCATTTTCTGCACTTATCGGCTTTTGTGATATAGGGCATTAAATCCTCCGTGCCAGGAATTTTCCACGCTTTTGTATGCCCCACCCAAACTCCGTCTATCAGAAAGCGGTCAACAAGATTCATCACGAACATTATCATAAGGCACTGCCAGAAAGCTGTCAAAAATCCCTGTGCGCCGTTAATGACAAATACGCATAAAAATGAATAGGCAAGGTAAATCGGTATGCAAACCACTTTCAGCAGAATAGCTTTCCGCTTGATTTTCTCCTTTGTGGTAAGCCCCAGCTCAACACAACGCTGCTGAACCTCGTTGCTGTAAAAATGCACCATACCTACCGCACCTTTTCGTATGCCGACCGCGCAAATCAACACCAGCAGCGCACCTAATCCCAGTCCCTCTAAAATTGCTTGCAGTAATATCATGTCTGCCTCCTTAATATCCGCTCATTAAGCTGTATTATTTTTGCGAGTTAGTGATGGCTAACTTAACTATACCATTATACACCATTTTTCCTTAAAAGTCAATTACCAAAAGGCTGATAAAGACAGGTTACGGAATTTTGTACGGCGAAAATGAAATGCTTTAAGGCATTTCAAGTCGAGCGTTTGTTATTTAAAAAGAGCGTCCCGAAAGGAACGCTCTTTTTAATTTTGGTGCGAGTGACGGGACTTGAACCCACACGTCGATACGGACACTAGCACCTCAAGCTAGCCTGTCTGCCTATTCCAGCACACTCGCAAATATGTATCGTCTGCGGCGCTTTGCCCTGACGACTAGTTTATTATATCACAAGTGAAAAGGTTTGTCAAGCACTTTTTTGAAATTTTTTTTAATTTTTCGATTTTTTCTGCAAAAATGGTTCGCAGCGCGTTCCCGCCGCCCTTGCGGTTTTGTTAAGCTGTGCAAGCCTTGCAAGAACCGCGTTCTCCTCGTAAATCAGCGCGTCTATGGAGTTGTCGTCCTCTGCAAAGTCAAAATTCGCGCGTATTGCTGCAAGCTGCTGGGTAAGCTCGGCGTAAACCTCCGCCTGCCGCTGACCCTCGTTGGGGCGCTGTTCCTGCGTTTTCCTGAATAATCCCGTCATTGTGAGCCTCCATGTATCGTTTAAGCAGATTTTCTTGATAAAAGGTATTCGCTTTCGGTGCGGAAAATTCCGCTGTCTGATGTATAATTCATGGGGATTTATGCTCCTGCTGCGCAAATGTTGGTTTTTGTGTGATTGCCCTAAAAAAATAACCGTTTGGTCTTGCATTTGGAGAGGGATTATGTTATAATAAAATGGAATATGAATGTTTAGCTGACGGTTTAAGCCGTTTTGGAAAAGGATTTTGATAAGCTATGGATAATCAGACGGAAAATAAACTGATATACGGAAAAAATTCCGTGACGGAGGCGCTTACCTCCGGTGCGGAGCTTGACGTGCTGTATGTGCAGAAGGGTATTTCGCTTGGAAAAATAATTCCCCTTGCAAAGCAGCAGGGCGCAGTAATAAAGGAGGTAAGCGATGAAAAGCTTACCGCCATGACAGGAACACCAAAGCACGGCGGCACTGCCGCACAGCTTGCCGCAGTGGGCTATGCAACGGTTGAGGAAATTCTGGCTGTTTCAAAGGAAAAGGGCAAGCCGCCATTCATCATAATAGCAGATGAGATTGAGGACCCGCACAACCTTGGCGCAATAATCCGAACCGCAGAGGCTGCGGGCGCGGACGGGGTGATAATTCCAAAAAGGCGCAGTGCAACGCTTAACGCCACGGTGTTCAAAACCTCGGCGGGCGCGGCGGCATGGCTTAAGGTGGCAAGGGTTTCAAATCTTGTGGATACCATAAAGCAGCTAAAAAAGGAAAATATCTGGGTGTTTGGCATGGAGGCTGACGGCACTCCATATGACAGGGCTGACCTTACGGGCGCGGTTGCGCTGGTGATAGGTTCGGAGGGCTTCGGATTGGGACGGCTTGTCAGAGAAAACTGCGATATGATACTGTCGCTGCCCATGAACGGAAAAATAAACTCGCTTAACGCTTCGGTTTCGGCGGGAATATTGATGTATGAGGTTGTTAAGCACCGCTGATTGAACAGGAGATGATGATATGTCCGATTATAATATTGACGATATACTTGCGGAGATTGACCGCAGGCGCGATGATTCGGTCGGCGCTGCAGGCTATGACGCAAGCGTCACCGAGATTATCGGTGGAAACGAGCTTGAGCAGGCTATGCGCAGCTCTGGTATAAAGCGCCGCACCGCAGAGGAAGTGGCAGCCGAGGAGGACGCAGAGCAGCGCGAGGCGGAACAGCGCGCGGAGGAAATAGCGCGCGCGGCGCAGCGTGTTCAGCAGAAAAACGCAAATAAGCAGGCGGAGCTTCAGCACCGCCGCGAACAGCAGCAGCGCGAAAAGGCGCAGGCGGAAGCTGCAAAGCGTGAGTGCGAGGAGCGCCGTGCCGCAGAGAAGGCTGAAAGACAGCGCATTGAGGAGCAGCGCGCCGCCGAGGAGGAACGTCTGCGCAGACTGGAACGCGCAGCCGAGGAAGCTGAAAGGCTTTTCACAGAACAAACCGCAGAGATACAGCCCGTTGCCGATAATGGCGAGCATACGGGATACACCGCGGAGATAGCTTCGCCAGAGGAGGCTTCAAGGCTTTTTGCGGATACGGAGGAGCAGGAGATTGTTACCCCGGAAAGCGAGTATGTTCAGCCGTTTGTAAAGCCGCAGGTATCGGAGGACGATGACGATATCGTGTTCCACACGCGCGGCGACCTTGTTGTAACCGCAACCCAGCAGATAAGAAAGCAGCAGCGCATTGACGAGATAAACCGCGCCCTGCTTGAAGCTGATATGGCGGCGGAGGCTCCCGATGAACTGTTGGACTCCATAAACCCCATGGAATCCCGTGCAAGGGCAGAGGAGGAAGTAAAAAACGCCGAAAACGCAGAAACCGTTTCGGGCGATACGCTTGCCGTTGCGGGCAACGACCTTAAGCGCCTTTCCGGCGCAGGGGAGCGCGTGCGCGAGTATGAGCCTGCAACCACGCGCAGAAAAAGTGCGCACTCCATGCCTGCACCCGCAGAAGATGAGCCAAACGGCGAGGCGGCAAGCACCCTTAAGGAGCGCCGCAGCAATGACGCGCTTGTGGCTTCGCTTAACAAAAAGCTTAAGGAGCAGCGCGAGAAAAATCTTGAGGCGGAGCGCACCGTAACGCTTACGAATTTGTCGGACTCCGACAGTGCACCCTCCCGTGCGCTTAATATAGACTACGAAAAGCAGCTTATAGACACAAGCATACTTGCCAAAAGCGACCCCGTTGCCGCTATCCGCGAGGCGGACGAGCTTGCCGCGCGCAAAAAGCGCCGCATTGCAAGCTTCATGCTTGAAGATATCGACGATGATGAAGCAGATGAAGCCGAAATCAGCGATGAGGATTACGATGAGGACGAGGACGAGGAAATTATCGACCTTGACGATGAAAATGTCATTGTTGACCGTCTGCGCCGCGCTTCAAAGGGGCTTATAGGCAGACTGGTAATTCTGGCGGCGCTGCTTTGCGCGGCTATTGTTGCGGGCGTGTTCTACTATTGCAATATAGAGGGCGTGCCGATATTGTCGGGGCTTTGCAGCAAGTCCAACGCCATGAACTATCTGTACACAAATCTAACTATTGGCATACTAAGCTTTGCAGCCTGCTCCAGCGTTATTACAAACGGACTTTCGCGCCTTGTACGGCTTAAGCCTGACGGCGATACGCTGTGCGCGTTTTCACATATAGGCGCTATTGCGGCGCTGATTGTGTATCTCAGCAATTCCGCTATGATACGGTTTGAGTGCGCCCATGTCTACCTTGTGGTGTCGCTTGGCTCGCTGTGCTTCAATACAGTTTCCAAGCTTTGCACGGTAAAGGCGGCGCAGAATAACTTTGCGTTCATTTCGGGCGACCGCGGAAAATACTTTATAGAGTGCCTGCGCGACGAGGGCACGGATAAGCTTGCAAGGGGTGCGGGCATGGGCATACCGGTTGTTGCCTCCATGCGCAAGACGGAGCTGCTTTGCGACTTTATAATCTCCACCTACTGCGAGGACGCTTCGGACAGAATTTTAAGAATTGCTTCCCCGATTGTGCTTGCGGCAGGAATTGCAGGCGGACTTATGACATATTTTATGTCTGTAAACAGAGTTATCGGCGATGGTTTGGATTACATTATGAACGATGTTGCGCTTGCCGTGACGGTTGCTACGGCGGTTTTTGCCGTGGGTGCAACATTTGTAAGCTCGCTTGCCGTAATGCTGCCCATGCTTGGCGCTTCGCGCACAATAACGGGCAAAAACGCGGCTGTGCTTGGTTACAGCGCGGTTGAGGAAGCAAGCGAAACAAGCGCGATTTTGGTTGAGGCAAAGTCGCTGTTCCCTGCAAATTCCGTAAAGGTAAACAACATCTGGGATTACAGCAAGAACGGCTCGCGCGGAACGCAGCATATACAGATAGACGACGCCATCATATATGCGGCGAGCCTTGCCGTAAGCGCGGACAGCGTGCTTGCCGACGCATTTTTCAATATGCTCAACTACAAATCCGCGCTGCTTAAAAAGGTAAGCAACTGCGTGTATGAGAGCAATCTTGGCGTTATGGGCTGGATTGGCAGCAGGCGCGTGCTGCTTGGCAACCGCGACCATATGAAAAGCCACGGCGTTACCGTTCCCAGCGCAAAGAAAGAGTCCGCTGTAAACAAAAACAACGATGAGGTTGTATATCTTGCAGTAGGCGGCGAGGTTTGCATGCTGTTTTTTGTGGAGCTTTCCGCAAACACGCAGGTAAAGCACCATGTTGAAAGGCTTGCAGACAACGGTGTAAGCCTGATTATAAAGACCGTTGACGGTATGATTACGGACGGTGTTATCGCAGAGCTGTTTGATATCAGCGCGGAGAACGTGCGCGTTATCCCGTATGAGGCGCACGATGAGTTTGACGAGCGCACAAAATACGTTTCCAAGGGCAGCGCCGCAGTTTCCTGCGATGGAACGTTTACCTCCTTTGCGGCAGCCATAAACGGCAGCAAGAGCCTTTACAGCAAGATTAAGCTTGGCTGTGCAATGCAGATTGCTGGCGTAGCGCTTGGAATACTGCTTGTGATAATCTTCGGTTTCTTTGGAAATTACGGGCTTGAGTACAGCGGCGGAGTTTCGCCCTATATGCAGAGCGGCTTTAAGACGTTCTATATGCTTAACGGCTTCTATATTTCGCTTTACAACCTTGCATGGCTTGTGTTTACGGTTGTGGTGCAGGCGTTCAGACGCATCAGAACATGACGCTTGACGAGGAGTATATGCTTAAGGCGCTGAAGCTTGCGGAAAAGGCTTACTCCATGGGGGAAATCCCCGTGGGCGCGATAGTGGTTGCGCCAGACGGCGAAATTATCGGAGAGGGCTGCAATATGCGCGAGCAGCTTAATTCCCCCACGGCTCATGCCGAGCTGCTTGCCATAGAGCAGGCGGCAAAGCGGCTTGGGCAGTGGCGGCTTACGGACTGCACGCTGTATGTAACGCTGGAGCCATGCCCCATGTGTGCGGGCGCGGTGATGAACGCGCGGCTGAAAAGAGTGGTGTATGGCGCGTTTGACGACAAAAACGGCGCGTGTGCTTCGGTTGCGTGCCTTTTTGAGGAACGCTTTACCCATATACCTTATGTAAGGAGCAGGGTTCTTGCGGAGCAGTGCGGCGAGGTGCTTACACGCTTTTTTGTGGAGCTGCGCAGCGGCAAATGAGATAAAAAAAGGCGGCGTGACCGTCTTAAAAAATACCTGTGCTGCGGGGTGCGTCGTTCTTGGCGCGTGCTGCGGGACAGCTTTCGGGACAACGGGAACAATATGAACAAATACCAGAAGCTAGCGAGCAATACTATCGTCATGGCGATAGGACAGTTCGGTTCAAAGCTGCTTGTGTATGTAATGCTGAAATTCTACACGGGCTGGCTTGGCACGGGCGGCTTTGGCGATGTTACAAACATCATCAACGCTTCCGCGCTGCTTATATCGGTTGTTACGCTCTCTATAAGCGAGGGCGTGCTTCGCTATGGACTGGATAAGGCAAACAACGGGCGGCACGTTTTTTCGATAGGTATAAATGTTGCGGTGGTTGGCATTGTTATTTTTGCCGCGTTTGTGCCGCTTATAGGCTTTATAGATTTCCTTGCGGGGTACGAGTGGCTGATATTTATGTATGTCTGCACGGGCAGCATTAAGGGCATATGCAGCATTTATGTCCGCGCGCGCGGTCATGTAAAGCTTTTTGCGGTTGACGGTATGCTTACAACGGTTATGAACATTCTGTTCAATATATTGCTGCTTGGCGTGTTTGATATGGGTGTTCTGGGATATGTGCTTTCGGTGTCGCTTGCGGATTTCTGTTCCATAGTATTCCTTAGCGTAAAGGCAAGGCTTCCGCAGAAATACCGTCCGCTTGGCAACGATAAGCTGCTGCGCGGCGCAATGCTGCGGTACAGCATACCGCTTATGCCTACCACCATCATGTGGTGGATAATAAACGTATCGGATACCTTCATGGTAAGAGCCATTCACGGAAGCGACGCAAACGGCGTTTATTCCTTTGCGTACAAGTTTCCGAATCTTGCCGCAACGGTGGTGGGAATTTTCCTTCAGGCATGGCATATGTCCGCCATAACGGAGCGTAATTCCCGCACAATTTCAAACTTCTACTCAAACGTATTCAGCATGATGCAGACGATAATGTTTATCGCCGTTGCGGGAATTATGCTGATACTGCGCCCTATGATTATGCCGTTTTTCGGCAGCGAGGGCTTTGAGGGCGCGTATTTTTATGTTCCGCTGCTGCTTGGTGCGGTGCTGTTTCAGTGCAGCTCAAACTTTATGGGCAGCATATATGAAGCCAGCAACAAAACCATGCACAGCCTCGCCTCCTCCGCAATAGGCGCGGCGCTGAATGTACTGCTTAATCTGCTGCTGCTTAACACCATCGGAGTTGTGGGCGCAGCGGCTGCCACGCTGATAAGCTATATTGTGGTGTTTGTTTACCGCGTTATCGATACAAAAAAATATCTCTATATGAAGATAAACTACAAAAAGACGTTTATTAACCTGTTTCTGCTTGCGGCGATGGGCTGCTGCATAATGTTTATGGAGTACGGTTTGTGGCAGAATGTCATAAATTGCATTATATTCATAATTGTTGTGGCGATGAATTTCCGCTCCGGAATTGAGGCTGTAAGGCTGTTTCTTAACAAGCGCAGAAGCGCGCCGGTGGAAACGCCTGCGGAGGATTAGGGCAAAAAACGACCGCGCAAAGCGATTGCTTCACGCGGCTGACTGATGGGTTGATGTATTTCAGTTGTATTTGCTGAGGTTTTTCTCGGAGGTTTTGACGATATTAAGCAGCGCTGCCGCCTGCTTTGAATATTCATGCTCAAGGCGGGAGGTTGTAATCCGCTCGTCATCGGAGCCTTTTTCAGCGGCGCTTTTCGCGCGGATATCCTCAAGCTGCATTGCGGCGCTTGTAAGTGCCGAAACCTTTTCGGCGGGTATGCCAAAGGTGTTTTCATCATTTGCTTTGCCGCTGCTGAAGGTAAGCCTGAAAGCCCTGTACACCGCAAGTGAAAGATAGCTTGCAACAGACCTTGAAAGCTCGGAATTTTTAGCCTTGATAAGCAGCGAGAATATAATCTCTATGGAGTTTGTAAGCAGCTTTTTCTGCATAAACGCCGTGCCGCCGATAAGCCCGCCCTGCGAGGTTTCGTATTTTTCGGTAACGGAGCTTTCGGGAAGGTCCTGCTCGGTTACAACGCCGCCGTTTACCATTGGCGAGCGTCCAAGCAGATAATCCACGGAAACGTTATAATAATCGGCTGCGCGCACCAGAAAGTCCAAACCACATTCGCGCTTTCCGTTTTCGTAGTGTGACAGCAGCGCCTGCGTTACCTCAAGGTCGGCTGCAACCTGCTTCTGGCTGAGTTTGCGCTCCTTGCGAAGCAGGGTCATTATGCGCGGGAAATCCTTGTTCATATATTTTCTCCTAAGCTTATGTCTTTTAACGATAGTGGATAGCCGCCGTGCGGGAAAAATGGTATAAGGCGCGCGATTATCCAACATAATTCCATATTGTATATTATATCCCTAATATGTCGATTTGTAAAGTGTCATAATAAACAAAAATACGACAGCTATCTAGGATATTATTCCTAATTAGTCGCTTAAGGCAGATATTTTACGGAAATCAGCACAAAACGGAGGACGGAAAACATGAAAAATTACTATCTTTACCTGATACGCCACGGAATAACGCAGGGCAATCTTGACGGAAAATACATCGGTCAGACGGATTTGCCGCTGTGCGAACAGGGTGCGCAGACCATACGCTCGCTTGCGGCTATGGAGGTTTATCCCAATGTCGGCAAGGTTTACAGCTCGCCGCTTAAACGCTGCCTTGAAACGGCGGAGATTATCTATCCCGAGCGGCAGCTTATGATTGTGGACGAACTTGCCGAGATGGATTTTGGCGATTTTGAGGGCAGAAAGCAAGCCGATATTGCACAGCTTCCCGAGTATATCGCGTGGATAAAGGGCGGTGCGGACGCCTGCCCGCCAAACGGCGAGAAGTTTGCGGATTTTCGGCTGCGCTGCATAAGCGGGCTTGACACAGTGTTCAGCGATATGATGGAAAAGGATATCACGCGCGCGGCGGTTGTAACCCACGGCGGCGTGATTACCGACCTGCTTGCGGGCTACGGGCTGCCAAAGGGCAGACCTGCCGACTTTATGTGCGGCCCCGGAGAGGGCTTTGAGATTATTCTGTCCACATTTTTGTGGCAGAAGGGTCCCACCTTTGAGATAAGCGGGCGGCTGGTGTGACGGGAGGTGTACCGCGATGAATATTGAAGAGCTGAAAATAAGGCTGTTCCGTGAGGAAATACCGCACTATTGCTATTGCATAGGCGGCGATGAGGAGCAGCGCATATGTCTTATGCAGAGCGGCAGCGGTTGGATTGTATATTACAGCGAGGACGGCGAGCGTATCGACCTTGCGGAGCATAGCAGCGAGCAGGCAGCCTGCGAGGATTTATACAGGAGGGTTGCACAATGATTAACAGATTATTAAAGGCAATAGCTGCGGTGCTTTGCTGTACAATGCTTGCCTCATGCGCAGGCAATACGGCGCAGAGCCTGCCCGCCGAAAGCGGCTCTAAGGAAGAAACTGTGGAGCTTACGCCGCCGTTCTGGGTGGTTAAGGACAGCCAATCGGGCGGTGTGCTGTATCTTCTCGGCTCAATGCACGTTGGCAAGGACAACGCGGTATATCCCGACTATGTAATGGAAGCGTACAGGCGGTGCGACACTGTTGCGGCAGAGCTTGACACCGTTGCCGCCAACAGCGATTTGCAGGCTTCCATTGACGCGCTGCAACACATAATGTGCAAAAACGGAACAACGGCTGCCGACTGCTTTGGCGAGGATTACGACCGCGTGCGGGATTTCTTTGAGGAAAAAAATCAGCCGCTTTATGTGCTTGACTATTATATGCCGTATTACTGGGCTTCCTCGATATCTGTGGCTGCCGCCGCTGACGCAGGGCTTGACGCGCAGTGCGGCACGGAGAGCTATTTTCTGGATATGGCTCACGAGGACGGAAAGTATATTGCAGAGATAGAAAGCCTTGGCGAGCAGTACGAGATGATGGGCAAAATCGCCATGCCGCTTCAGGTGCAGCTTGTGCTTGAGTGCGTTGGCGACGAGAGTTATCAGCTTCAGGTTGAAGGCATAGGCGAGCTGTACAATGCATGGAGTACGTTTGACGAGCAATATCTGGAACAGCTTGACGGAGAAGCCATTGAAATCCCCGAGGGCGTATCGCAGGAGGATTTTGATGAATATATGTCGCTTATGTACTATGACCGGCAGGAGAACATGGGCGAGGCTGCCGTTAAATTCCTGAAAAACGGCGGGGCTGTGTTTATGTTTGTGGGAACTGCGCATTTCTACATTGAGGACGATATCATAACCTACATTGAAAACGCAGGCTACACGGTAAATCCTGTACGTGGGGATAATTAAGGCAAATTCCGCGCTTTGGCGCGGCGCTGATATAAAACAAAGGAGAATAAATAAAAATGAAAAGATTTTTGGCAACAGCAATTGCGGCTATGCTGCTGATTACGGCGGCAGGCTGCGCAAACAACACAACATCGGAAAGCGGCGTTTCCTCTGCCGACAGCGGAACGCAGTCCACGGAATCCTCAGCGGAGAGCCAGACTCCCGACAGCAGCTCCGAGGCAGGCTCTGACGCTTCCTCCGATACCGATGAAACCTCCGGCACTGATGATAGTTCTCAGCCTGAGGGAATCGACTATTCCAAGCTTTCCGAGGAGGAGATTTATCAGCTTATGGTTGAGCGTTCGCTTATCACAACGGGCGATACAACGCGCATGGCTAATGTCCTTGACAGGGCGGCAAAGGGCGAGGAAATCACCGTTGCGTACATAGGCGGCTCTATAACCGAGGGCTATCATGACAACCTTACGCTTGCAGAGGACCAGAAGTGGGCAAAGATGACCAACAACTGGCTTGCAGAGCAGTATCCCGATGCTGCCTTCAATTATCTTAACGAGGGACTTAGCGGAACTCCGTCAATACTTGGCAATCTGCGCCTTGAACGCGATGTGCTGAGCGGCGCCCCCGATATCGTGTTTATCGAGTTTGCTGTAAATGACGGCGATGAAACCAAGTATCACAACGCTTACGAATCCATGGTTCGCACGCTGCTTACGCAGGATAAGGATATCGCGGTTGTTCTGCTGTTCACCATTGTTGAGAGCGGTCACACTTGCCAGGAATACATGACAAAGGTTGGCGAGAACTACAATCTTCCCATGATAAGCCTACCCAACTCCCTCTGGGTTGAAATGCAGGAGGGCAGAATGACATGGGACGATTATTCCGGCGACCAGTCACACCCCCATGTTGAGGGCGGCAAGTATATCCGTGATTATATAATTTATTACTTCCAGCAGGTAATTGCAAACGGCAAGACGGGCGATGTTGACAAAACCCTGCCCGACCCTGTTTACAGCGATGATTATATGAATATGCATTTCCTTGAAAGCACAAATCTTGAGGTTGAGGTTGAGGGCTTTGTTGAGAATGAAACACACAGCTGGTTTAAGAACGGCTGGTTCTACAAGGGCGACAGGGGCGCAAAGATGAGTTTTGATGTTACCTGCCGCAAGCTTGCTATGGTATTCAAAGCAAACAACAGCAAGGTTTACGGCGATGCGCAGATTTATATTGACGGTGAGCTTGCTATGACAGTTTCCTCCAATATGGAAAGCGGCTGGAACAATCCCGAGCAGTCGTTTATCATAGACGGCGACGAATGCGCGGCTCACAAGGTTGAGATAGTGGTTGAGGAGGGAACACCCTGCTGCTTCTATATCCTTGGCTTCGGATATTGCGAGTAATACGCTGCGCGGGCAATAACAATCTTGACAGCGGCAGAAATGCCGCTGTTTTGCTTTGTTAATTTCCTATTGCAAAAATATCCGATTTGTGATACAATACATAATATAAACAAACAAGGGGGTGCGTCTGCAATGCTGGATTACTGTGTATGCCCTAAATGCGAGCGTATGATAATGCTTGACGAGGATTTTCCGACGGGCTTCTGCCTTTATTGCGGTACACATATTGCCTTTGACGAGGCAAGGGAGGAGTTTGTGGGCGGACTTCGCAGCGCGCTTCCCGATGAGTTTAAGCTTGAGGTGGAGCTTAGCGGGATTATCGACGAGGACGATGATTATGATGATGGCTTCGGTATTGCGGAGTGCCGTGAGGAATGTGTGGCGGCAAAGCAGTATCTTGATAAGCTGGATTTTGCAAAGGCGTATACCCATTATGTAGCGGCGCTTGACTGGCGCCCCGGCGATTTTGAAGCCTCCTGCGGCAGAATGACGGCGGGTATCCTGAAGCTTAACGATGTGGAAAACTGGGAAAGCCGTCTGCGCGACACAATAGCGCTGATACGCGCTGACAGCGACCGTGAAGTCGCAGCGGCAAGCCTTGATTACGCGCTTGGAATTTTGAAGCGTTTTCTTTCAAAGGGCGGAAGATTTGTTGCGCCGTACTATACGTTCGGTTTTTTCAGGCTTGTAACAGAGCAGTTCCCCGCGCTTAGCAGGCTGGCTGCGGAGATTTTTGCGCACTGCCTTAATATAGACAACGCGCCGCTTACCAACGCCGCAAGACTTGATAACGAAACAACAAGCTTTGTTGTGGGCAGCTTTTCGCGCGATGTGGACAAAAATCTGCGGTTTCCGCTGGCGCTTGTCATGCGGTATCTTGATGACAGCCGCAAGGCGGACGCGCTTTGCCGGGCGCTGTATGTGTATGACCGCGAGGTGTGGCTGCGCACCCGTGACGCGGAACGCATAAATGACGTGATAGGCTTTATGGAGTTGATGTTTGACGGCGATTATTCCACCGCAAGCTGTGCAACGGCGATAGACGTGGGATATGATTTCCTTATGATGGGCGGTCTTGAACAAAACGCAAAGCCAAAAGAAAAGCTGATTTTCCTGTCAAGGGTGTATGATTATCAGCAGCTTCAGCGCATGGAGCGGTTTTTTGGAGAGGAGCTTTTCTTCCGCCGCGTGCAGGGCGAGGTTTGTCTTAAGAAAAAGGGCGCTTCCTCGGCGGAATACAGAAGAATACAGGAGAAAATACGCGCACTGTCCGCTGCGGGCGGCGGCGCTGATTATTACAAACGCTAATCTTTATTGTGAAAGGAACGATGGTTATGGCAAATATGGCAAAGCTTTCCCGTGAATACGGCGAGGTTATCTGGACAGGCAAGAAGCGCGTGCTTGGTATGCCTATATCCTTTACGCGCTATATTCTCACCGAAACAAAGCTTATAACAAAAGTGGGCTTCCTAAATATCCGCGAGGACGAGATTGAACTGTACCGCGTGTATGATATGTCGCTTAAGCTGCCTTTCGGGCAGAGAATATTCGGCTGCGGCACGGTTACGCTGCTTTCAAAGGACAGCGATACCCCCACAAAGGACCTTAAATTCATCAAGCGCCCGCGCGAGGCTAAGCGCTTTATAGATACTGCAGTTACCATTCAGCGCGACAGATACTATGTACGCGGCAGGGATATGATTGGAAGCACGGTTTCCTCAATGCACGATGAAGATGGCGATGGAATACCCGACTGCGAGGAGTAATATCCTGTATCATACGGCATTGTACAGCAACAAATTTATCAAAGGAGCAATATCATGCGAAGCTGCGGAATACTCATGCACATAACAAGCCTGCCCTCACCATACGGCATAGGAACCTTTGGCGAACAGGCGGAGCAATTTGCCGACTGGCTTAAGGAGGCGGGGCAGAAATACTGGCAGGTGCTGCCGATAGGTCCCACCGGTTATGGCGACTCGCCCTATCAGCCGTTTTCAACATTTGCGGGAAATCCGCTTCTTATAGACCTTGACGAGCTTGTGGAGAACGGCTATATCACCCGCGAAATGTGCGAGGCTGCGGATTTTGGCGCAGACCCCCGATATGTGGATTACGAAAAGGTTTCGCGTACCAAGATGAAGCTGCTGCGCGAGGCGTTCAAGGGCTTTACGGACGACGTGGGCTACACATCGTTTATGATTGACGAGCGCGACTGGCTGGAGGACTACGCCCTGTTTACGGCGCTTAAAGATAAATTCGGCGGCAGGCCGTGGACAGAGTGGGACGAGGATATCAAGCTGCGCACGCCGCAGGCAATGCAGCTTTACCGCGAGCAGCTTGCGGAGGAGATACGCTTTGTAAAATTTGTTCAGTATATATTTTTCCGCCAGTGGGACAGATTTCACCGCTACTGCAACAAAAACGGTATTCAGCTTATAGGCGATATTCCGATTTATGTTTCGCCCGATTGTGCGGACGTCTGGGCGCAGCCTGAGCTGTTTGAGCTGGACGAGCGCCGCTGCCCAAAGCGCGTTGCGGGCGTTCCGCCGGATTATTTTTCCGCAACGGGTCAGCTTTGGGGAAACCCGCTGTACAACTGGGACGCGATGAAAAAGGACGGCTACAAATGGTGGCTTAAGCGCATAGGCAAGGCGGGCGATTGCTTTGATATGCTGCGCATAGACCATTTCCGCGCGTTTGACACCTATTATGCAATTCCCTACGGTCATAAAACCGCAGAACACGGAACATGGGAAAAGGGTCCCGGAATGGATTTGTTCAATGCCATCAAAAACGACCTTGGCGATGTAAATATAATAGCGGAGGATTTGGGAGATATATTCGACAGCGTTAAGGAGCTGCTGCGCGACAGCGGCTTCCCTGGAATGAGGGTGCTTCAGTTCGGCTTTAATCCCGAGAACAGCGATAACGACCACCTGCCCCATCACTATCCCGAAAACTGCGTTGCATACACAGGTACGCACGATAATTCCACCATAATGCAGTGGTATAGGGAGGCTGACGATAAATCAAAGGCGATGGCAAAGCGCTATCTTAAGCCGCGCCTTTTTGAGCGCATGAACTTCTGCTTTATAAGAAATGTCTATGCAAGCCCTGCGCGCCTTGCGATTATACCCATGCAGGACGTTATAGGTCTTGGAAAAGAGGGCAGAATGAACGTTCCCTCAACGCTTGGTGGAAACTGGAACTGGCGTATGCTTCAGGGCGCTGCAACAGACGTAAGAGCGGCAAAGCTGCGCAGCCTTGCGGAAACTTATTTCAGATAAAACGGCTGCCAATCCATGCGCGCCGCAGAATACAGACAAACGCCGCCGTGCAGTCCGCAGGGCGGCGTTTTGTATGTTATCAATTTTTCATAAGCTTAAGCCGCTCGTATAGCGTGTTAAGGGTTACGCTGCCCGCGATAATGTCCTGCTTAAGCTGTTCTGCGGCGGCGCAGAGGGCTTTCATCTGCGCGCTGTCCGGCTGCGGCACGGCGTATTCAAGCTGGCGGATAATGGCTGAAGCCTCGGGCGCTGCGGCAGAGCCTGCGCAGGTGCTGCAAAGCTTTGCATTTGCGGGCGCAAGGCAGCGGCTTTCAAGCCATGTCTGCTGATTTTCGGGATTTGTCAGCCATTCTGCAAGCGCCATTGCGTCAAACGGCACCTCGCTTGACGCGCATACGCCTATAAGCTTGTATTCCGCAAGGCTGCCAAGCTGCGCGGTGCTGCCATCGGGCAGAGTAAAGCGCGGCAGCGGCGCTGTGCCGTAGTTTTCCTTAAGAGAGCTTTTTATTTCCTTTGAGTTGCGCGACGTTGATATGGCGGAGGCTATTGTACCCTCGGCAAAGCCCGTTTTTATCATGCTGTCGGTGTAGTCCGCGCCAAAGCCTGTTTTTCCTGCAAGGTGCAGTATATATTCCCCCGCAAGCATACCGCGGTCGCTGCAAAAATCAAATTCCCCCTGTGCCGCATTACAGCCCGCGCCCAAGAAAAAGCCGCCCAGATATCGGATATCGCCAAGGTTCATTGCAAGGCTGATTTCGGCATCGGGGATATTCTTTGACATGATTGCTTCAAGGCTTTTAACGTCATTTTCTGTCAGCTTTGATTTATCGTAATACAAAAAGCAGGTATCCGCGCAGCAGGGGTAGCCGTACAGCTTTCCATCGGCGGTGGCGGCGTTTATTGCTTCCGCCGTGCAGGCGCTTTCTATCTGCGCGCGGTTGTTTGCAATACTGTACAGCGCCCCTGCGTCAACAAGGCTTTCAAGCTGCCCCGAGCCGAAAAAGAACAAATCGGCGGCTTCGGTTATATTGGAAAGCACCTGTGCGGCAGCTTCGGCCTCGGATACAATGCCGAATGAAAATGCATAGTGATTTTCGGGGTGAGCGTGTGTGAAATCCTTGCACATCTGTACAAGCATATCCCTGTCGTCCTGCGCGCACCATACGGTAAGCTTTACGGTTCTTTCGGCTGGCGGTTCGCCCGTGCTGTCCGTGCTGCCGGCGCAGCCGCAGAGCGCAATTGTCGTTATAATCGCCGCAGACAGCGCAGCAAGCTTTCTTTTGATACACATAACTGAATCCCCTCCCCATGGTAGTGTGCGCTGCGGCTGTCGGTTTATGCGGCGCGTTAAGAGGCTTAAATAAATTTGCCGCAGAATGTTGCCAAAATGCAAAATGTGTGATATAATAAGTTGTATTTCCTATCTCAATAAGCTCATGTCCGCGTTTGTGCTGTGGAATTTGTATTCTGCTTATGCGGACTGAAAATATTGACAAAACATTTCTGCCGTCCGGCAGGAAAGGAGCAATATAATGAAGATTGAAAATTTTAAGGAAAAGCTTTGCGCGGCGGCGCTTAAGGAGTACCGTGCAGAGCCTGCGGGTCTTACACCTGAGCAGCTTCACAACGTGCTTTCCGGCGTTGTGATGGAGGAGCTTGCACCTGCATGGGAGAAAAGCAGAGCCGTTCACGATAAGGCGAGAAAGGCAAGCTATCTGTCCATGGAGTTTCTGGTGGGCAGGGCAATTTACAACAACCTGCTGTGCCTTGATTTGCTTAAGGACGCGGAAAGCGCTCTTGGCGGGCTAGGTGCAAGGCTGTCCGATATGGAGGAGATAGAGGACGCCGCGCTTGGCAACGGCGGACTTGGACGTCTTGCGGCATGCTTTCTTGACAGCGCGGCAACGCTTGACCTGCCGCTTGACGGCTACGGCATACGCTATAAATACGGTCTGTTTAAGCAGGGAATAAAGGACGGCTTTCAGACCGAGAGCGCCGATAACTGGCAGAAATACGGCGACCCGTGGGGTGTGCGCTGCGAGCGTGACGCCGTTGTGATAAGCTATGGCGATGGCGATGTCAATGCGGTTCCGTATGACTATCCCGTTATCGGCTATGGCACGGAGAACGTGGGTACGCTGCGCCTTTGGCAGGCGGAGGCTGTGGAGGAGTTTGATTTTGACCGCTTCAACCGCGGTGATTTTTCTGCGGCAAGCAGTGCCAAAAACTATGCCGAGGATATCTCGCGCGTGCTTTATCCCAACGATGAAACGCGTGATGGCAAAAAGCTAAGACTGCGGCAGGAGTATTTTTTCAGCGCGGCGGCTGTGCGCGACCTTATCAGAAAGCACAAGGCAATGTTCGGCTCGCTTGACAGCTTTGCAGACTACAACGCCGTTCAGATGAACGATACTCACCCCGTTATCGCGCTGCCGGAGTTTATCCGCATACTTATCCGTGAGGAGGGCTATACCTTTGACCGCGCCTTTGAAATGGCACAGAAGGTGTTTGCCTACACCAACCACACCATTATGCAGGAGGCTCTTGAAAAATGGGACGGCAGCCTTATTGAGGAGGTTGTTCCCGATGTATACGCGGTAATCATCATGATAAACGAGAAGCTTGAAAGCGAAATGCACAGGCTTAACGTTTCCGCAGACAAGAAAAAGGTGATGAAGATAATAAACGGCGGCACGGTGCATATGGCGAATATTGCGGTATTTGGTTCTTCCTTTGTAAACGGCGTTGCCGAGATACATTCGGAGCTGCTTAAAACCACCGTGCTTAAGGAGTGGTATGAGCTTTATCCCGAGCGTTTTCAGAACAAGACCAACGGTATTACCCAGAGAAGATGGCTTGCACTGTGCAATTCCGAGCTTTCCGCGCTTATTACGGAGCTTCTTGGCACGGATAAATGGATTACCGACCTTGATATGCTTGCGCAGCTTAAAAAATACGCCGAGGACGAGGGCGTTCTGCGCCGCTTTATGGATATAAAGCGCGAGAAAAAGGTTCAGCTTGCGCAGTACATTGAAAAGACCGAGGGCATAAAAATCAACCCCAACGCGATATTTGATATACAGATTAAACGTCTGCATGAGTACAAGCGGCAGCTTCTTAATGCGCTGTCAATTCTTTATCTCTATTATGAGATTAAGGACGGCAACATAAAGGATTTCACGCCCACCGTGTTTATCTTCGGCGCAAAGGCAGCCCCGGGATATTACCGCGCAAAGGGCATTATCAAGCTGATTAACGAAATTGCGGATATCGTAAACGCAGACCCTGCAACCAAAGACCTTATCCAGGTGGTGTTCATCAGCAACTATCGCGTTTCCTATGCGGAGAAGCTTGTTGCCGCCTGCGATGTTTCGGAGCAGATTTCCACCGCAGGAACAGAGGCTTCCGGCACGGGCAATATGAAGCTTATGCTTAACGGCGCGGTTACCCTTGGCACAATGGACGGCGCAAATGTGGAGATTGCCGAGGAAGCAGGCGAGGAGAACGAGTACATCTTCGGCGCAAGGGTAGAGGAGCTTTCCGATATAATGCCGCACTACGACCCCAGAAGCATAACCGAGGGCAGCGCAAAAATTAAGCGCGTTGTGGACGCACTTATCGACGGCACGGTAAACGACGGCGGAAACAAGGTTTTCCGCGAGCTTTACTTTGCGCTGATGGAGGGTGCAAGCTGGCATGTTCCCGACCACTATTATGTTCTTGGCGACCTTGAAAGCTATGTTGAAGCAAAGCTTAGGGTTAATGCCGATTACCGTAACAGCCTTGCATTTGCAAAAAAATGCTGGCTTAATATGTGCAGCGCGGGCAAATTCAGCTCCGACAGAACCATCAGGCAGTATGCCGAGGATATCTGGCACATTGCGCCTGTTGAGTTATAACCTATATCATAAAGAACGAGGGACTGCGATTTTCAGTCCCTCGTTTTATAATATTCGGTCATAAATTGTCAGGTTTGCTTTTTCACTGCTTGACAATGCGGCTC
>CAZLBL010000004.1:0-51486 GCA_964557825.1 uncultured Ruminococcus sp. | reverse complement strand
GTAAATGGAACCCGCCGCCTAAGAGGCGGGGGACATCTTGCCTAAGTTATATATGAACAAAGGAAAGACAATATGGATATTTTAGCAATTGAAAGTTCCTGCGACGAAACAGCCGCAGCAGTAATCCGCGATGGGCGGGAGATAATTTCCTCCGTTGTGGCGACGCAGATAGACGAGCATAAGCTGTACGGCGGCGTTGTTCCCGAAATCGCCAGCCGCCGCCACTGCGAAAGCATTGTGGGCGTTGTCAGCGAAGCACTGGAGAAAGCAGGCAAAACCGCCGCCGAAATTGACGCAGTTGCGGTAACATACGCGCCCGGACTTATCGGCGCGCTGCTTGTGGGCGTAAATTTTGCCAAGGGACTGGCTTACTCACTGGGCAAGCCGCTTATCCCTGTACATCATATACGCGGTCATATCGCGGCGAATTATCTTGCCCATGCGGAACTTCAGCCGCCGTATATCTGCCTTGTTGCTTCGGGCGGCCACAGCCATATCGTAAAAGTAAAGGGCTATACCGAGTTTGAAACCATCGGCAGAACCGTAGACGACGCGGCGGGAGAAGCATTTGACAAGGCGGCGCGCGCAATGGGATTTCCATATCCCGGCGGCGTGCATATTGACAGGGCTGCAAAGCTTGGCGACAAGCACAAGTACAAGCTGCCGCACCCCAAAACCGCAAACCCGTATGATTTCAGCTTTTCGGGACTTAAAACCTCTGTTATCAACCTTATACACAACGCGGAACAGCGCGGAGAGCAGCTTGATATAGACAGCCTTGCCGCAAGCTTTCAGTTTACTGTGGCGGATATTCTCACAACCAAATTTGTTCAGGCGGCGCTTGACAATGGCTATAAAACAATAGCGCTTGCGGGCGGCGTTGCCGCTAACAGCGGACTGCGCGAAATACTTGAAGCAAAGGCAGAAAAAAACGGCATGAAGCTATATGTTCCGCCGCTGTCGCTTTGCGGCGACAATGCTGCGATGATAGGCTGCCAAGGCTATTATGAATACCTTGCGGGCGTAAGGGGCGGAACAGACCTTAATGCCACCGCAACAATGAAACTTGATAAGGTGGTGTACTGATATGACAGAAGCCGAAAAAATGCTTGCGGGCATGATATACGATACCTCGGATAAAGAGCTTGCAAAGCGCCGCACGCTTGCACACAGGCTTTCAAAGGACTATAACGACACCTATGAGGACGAGGAAACAAAGCGCGCGGAAATACTTAAAGTCCTTGTCCCGCAGCTTGGCAGGGGTTCATATCTTCAGGGACCCATTCAGTTCGATTACGGCTGCTATACCGCCTTTGGCGAAAACTGCTTTGCAAATTTCAATTTTACCGTGCTTGACTGCTGTCCGATTACAATTGGCAGCGATGTTTTCTTTGGCCCGAACTGTACGCTTGCCGCACCCATTCACCCGCTGCTTTCCGAGGAAAGAAAAATGCGCTTTAAGCAGGACGGTACGCCGTATGACCTTGAATATGCCGCACCGATAACCATAGGCGATGGCTGCTGGCTTGCCTCAAATGTCACTGTATGCGGCGGCGTTACGATAGGTAAAAACTGCGTTATAGGCGCGGGAAGCGTGGTTACGCGCGATATCCCCGATGGCGTTTTTGCCGCAGGCGCGCCGTGTAAGGTTATCAGAGAAATAACCGGCAGCGATTCCATATACCAAAAACGTGCGCTGTTTCCACAGAGCGAAGAATAACAATCCAAAGGAAAAAATAATGAAAAACATAGTTCTCATAGGTATGCCCGCCTGCGGAAAATCTACGATAGGCGTTCTGCTTGCAAAAGCGATGGGCTACCGCTTTATCGACACCGATATAGTTATACAAAATGATACGGGCAGACTTTTGCAGGATATAATAGACAGCGATGGTCTGGACGCTTTCTGCATTGCGGAGGAGCGCGCAATATGCTCCGTAGACGAACAGGGCGACTGTATTATCGCAACAGGCGGCAGCGCTGTGTACTCGCGTTCCGCCATGCTTCACCTTAAAAAGCACGGAATGATTTACTACCTTTCGCTGCCTGTTCCTGAAGTAGAAAAAAGGCTTTACAACATAAAAAGCCGCGGAATTGCCATGCGCAGAGGCGATACCATACAGCAGGTATTTGAACGCCGCCGTGCGCTTTACGAGGAATACGCCGATATAACGATTGACTGCCTTGGCAAAACGCTTGAGGAAACGGTAACAGAAATAGCAGACTACCACAGGCTTATATCAAAGGAGTAATTATGTCAGACGATTTTACCGCGAACCTGTCGCAGGAAGAAAAAAAGCGCGGCTTCAAAAAAGTATGCCTTCGGCTTGGACTAATGATGATTGCGGTTTTTGTTTCAAGAGGCGCGGCAAGTGTTATTCTCGCGCTTTTAGGCACATCTCTTGCACAGCTTAACGCCGATACGGCATACGTCATAGAGTCGGCGATATCCTTTGTTTTTCTGTATATCATACCGATATCTGTGGCAATTCCGCTGCTTAAGTCAAAGAAAATGTGTGCGGAGGCTTATAAAAAGCCACAGTATTTCGGCGCGGCAATGGGTATGTTTCCCGCGTTTTACGGACTTGCAATATTCGCGAACCTGCTGACGATACTTATAACAAGTCTGCTTTCCGATACCAAGATTAACGAGTCGCTCAATACAGTAAACGAGCTTTCGCCAAGCGGACTTACCTCCGCAATAGTGCTTCTGGTGCAGCTTACCGTGATAGCGCCGATTTTTGAGGAATTTTGGTTCCGCGGCATTGTAATGCAGGCACTGCGTCCATACGGAAACGGCTTTGCTATATTTGTTTCGGCGCTGCTTTTCGGACTTACGCACGCAAATTTCTCACAGCTTTTCTATACCGCTGTGATAGGTATTTGTTTGGGATATATCGCAGTTTCAACAAAATCAATAGTAACAACCACAATTATGCACGCGATACTTAACGGCATTTCGGGTGTAATGCTGCTGTTGCTTTCCTCTGACAGCGCGCAGAAATACCTGCTTGGAAAGGGCGGCGACGGCGACCCTGCCGTAATTGCAATGCTTGTATATATGTTTTTTGTGATTATATTTATGCTTGTCGGTATTATCATGGCAATATTCAAGCTGCGCAAGATACGCAGATATCGGGTTGAGAAAATGTGGGATTACAGTGCCGCCCGCCGTTGGGGAATATTCCTGTCGCGCGTGACCGTGATTATAATGCTCATTCTCGCCGCAGATACGCTCACCTTCAGATACATCACAACCGCTGTATATAAAATTGTAACGGGACAGCTATGAAACTATCCGATAAATTTGGCTCCCTTGTACGGATTGCCGCAGCTTTCTGCACCGCGCAGGCAGCGGGAATTGTGCTTATGTGCCTGCTTGGCGGACTTGCAGACGGCTATTGGTACAACATTCTGCTGAACACTATATGTACGCTTGGAACAAACGCCGCTGCATTTGTACTGATTTGCGGCAGGGAAAAGCTTCCCAAAAGCCGTAATTATACGCCGTGGGAGCTTCCCGCGTTCTTTTTTGGGGCAGTATTTCTTGCCTGTCTTGCAGGATATCTTGCAAAGCTGCTTGCTGTGAACAACACCGCCGCACTTCCGCAGGGAAGCAACCTTATATTATACGCCGCATATACGCTGATACTGTCCCCGATAGCGGAGGAAATTGCGTTCAGAGGGGCTGCACTGCCGTATCTGAGAAGCGCATTTGGCTTTTACGGCGCGGCTTTTATCTCGGCGGCGCTGTTTGCGGCTTATCACATGAGCCTTTTACAGCTGCCGTATACGTTTGTTCTGGGATTTTGTCTTGCAATTGTTGCACAGAGAAGCGGCAGCATAATTCCCTGCATAATTCTGCACGCGCTTAATAATCTGTTTACGCTTGGCGCAGCACTGTCGGATACCTTTGCCGCGATAACGGATTTTGCGCTGCCGATATCGGGCACGGCAGGGATAATATTTATAATCACCACGCGCAGATATTTACCTAATACAAATGACTGAAAGGCTAAGTGCTTTTCAGTCATTTTGATGTATACGGTAATTTATTTAAGCAAGCCGTTCCACATTCGATAGTCGGGGAAAAAGCGCTCCAAAAAACCATAGAACTGCGCCGAATGGTCATGATGCCAATAGTGCGCGTACTCATGCCACAGCACCGAAAGCACTGTTTCCCGCGGATACGCCATCAGCCGCGAATTGATGGAAATATGTCCGCGCGTATAGGAGCAGCTTCCCCAGCGCGTTTTCATATCCTTTATTGAAATGCGGGTAGGCGGCGGTTCAAGTCCACTCTGCCGCAAAACACTGCGAACCTCGCCGTCAAGCTGCTGTATAAGCTGCGCAAAATGCTCGCCCGCCCACTGCTTCAGCATTTCCTCCGCCAAATCGGGGTGAACCGTGTATACGCGAAGCTCGTCCTGCTCAAGCGACACGCGCTCGCTCATATTGCGAAGCACGCGCACAGGATATTCCCTGCCAAGCCAGCGCATTTTCTCCGCTGTTATCTCGCTGCGCTGTTCGCGATTTTTAAGCTGCTGAACTGCTCTTGATATAAAATCCGCGCGCGCGGCAAGTATTTCCTCAACGCGCTTAACGCTAACCCTTGCGCTTGCCGAAACATACACAACGCCGTCCGCTTTTATGCGGATATTTACATTTTTCACGCGCTTTCGTGTAAGCTCGTATTCTATTACACGCCCATCGGGCAATTTAAGCCTTGCCATCACATTCTCCCAACATCAGGATTTATCCAATACCATATCTACTTTTTAGCTTCCGCAAACAAAAATCCCCCCGAAAGACTCGGAGGGATTTGCTTCAATTCAGATTAAACAAGCTCGATAATAGCCATCTCTGCTGCGTCGCCGCGGCGAGGACCAATCTTGTAAATTCTTGTATAACCGCCGTTCTTGTCTGCGTACTTGGGAGCGATTTCGTCAAATACCTTCTTTGCAACATCTTCCTTAGTAACGTAGGAAAGAACCTGACGCTTGGTGTGAAGCGTGTTAGCCTTGCCGAGCGTAATCATCTTCTCAGCCTCTGCGCGAACTTCCTTTGCGCGTGTAACAGTGGTTTCAATCTTGCCGTTCTCCAGCAGATATGTTACCATGCCTCTGAGCATTGCTTTTCTGTGGTCGCTGGGTCTGCCCAGCTTTCTTGTACCTGGCATTTTTATTCTCCTTTCAATAGGAATTCGGTTTTATTTGCCAACCGTGTATCAGTTATTGTCTTCAGATGGTGTTAAGTCAAATCCAAGGGAATTGAGCTTAGACTTTACCTCGTCAAACGACTTCTTGCCGAGGTTTCTGACCTTCATCATGTCCTCGGGGGACTTGTTTATAAGGTCGTCAACGGTGTTGATGCCTGCCCTCTTAAGGCAGTTGAAGGAACGAACGGAAAGCTCAAGCTCCTCGATAGTCATTTCAAGCAGCTTGTCCTTGCGGTTTTCTTCCTTCTCAACCATCAGTTCGGGCTGCTCCGAATCATCGGACAGCTCTGCAAAAAGCTTAAGTCTTTCGATAAGGATTTTAGCCGCGTAAGAAACAGCCTCCTTAGCGGAGATTGTGCCGTCAGTCCAGATTTCGATTATAAGCTTCTCGTAGTCTGTTCTCTGACCTACACGGGTGTTTTCTACGGTGTAATTGCACTTGAGCACGGGAGTATAGATACTGTCAATCGGGATAACGCCGATAACAGGCTGAAGCTGCTCCTTATTCTGCTCGGCAGAAACATAGCCTCTGCCCCTGTCAAGTGTAATGTCCATGTACAGCTTAGCGCCTGCACTGAGCGTTGCAATATGCATTCCAGGGTCGAGGATTTCAACCTCGCTGTCGGTTTTGATATCGCCGGCTGTAACCTTGCCCTCGCCCTCTGCTTCGATGTAGATGGTCTTGGGAGCCTCGCCGTACATTTTTGCTCTGAGTCCCTTGATGTTGAGGATTATTTCTGTAACATCTTCTTTAACTCCGGGAATAGTTGAAAATTCATGCTGAACGCCGTCAATCTTGACAGAGGTTGCAGCCACACCCGGTAAAGAGGAGAGTAAAACCCTTCTCAGGCTATTGCCCAAGGTGTTTCCGTATCCGCTCTGGAGCGGTTCCAGAACGAACATTCCATAAGTTCCGTCGGACCTTAATTTAGAGGTCTCAATATTGAGCTTTTCGATTTTTTCAAGCATGGTAACCCTCCACAAGTTCTCGTCTGTTAATTATCCTGTGCTTATTGTCGTATTCGCTGTTAATTTTAAATCACACTCTGCCTGTGCCTTTACTGTTAAGTATTGGCACAGTCCGCGGAATTTAAACAGCGGGAGCAGATCATGAATTAAAAATAACTGCACTAAACATCTGTATGCGTTGAAGCTATTATTTAGAATACAACTCGATAATTAAGTGCTCAGCGATCTCGAAATCAAGTTCCTCACGCTGGAAAGCACGGAGTACCTTTGCGGTGCCTGCTTCCTTGTTTACTTCAAGCCACAGGGGAGTAATTCTTCCGCCTGCAACCTCAGCAACCTGCTCAAACTTCTTGCTCTTCTTGCTGTTTTCGCTCAGAGAGATAACGTCGCCAACCTTAACTCTGTAAGAGGGGATATCAACTCTCTTGCCGTTCACACAGAAATGACCGTGGGAAACCAGCTGACGCGCCTCGCGGCGTGTGCATGCAAGACCCATTCTGAAAGCAACATTGTCAAGACGGGACTCAAGAAGCTTTATAAGGTTCTCACCGGCGATGCCTTCCATCTTTGTGGCAAGCTCGTAGTAGTGGTAGAACTGCTTCTCGGATACGCCGTAAACGAACTTCAGCTTCTGCTTTTCCTTAAGCTGCAGACCGTACTCGGACTCTTTCTTTCTTCTGTTGCCGCCGGGATTTCTCTTAGACTTCTTATCATAACCAAGAACTGCGGGGCTCAGGTCGAGCGCTCTGCACTTCTTTAAGATAGGATCGCGATTAACTGCCATTGTTAAATTCCTCCGTTATTCTAAAATTAGTATCGGCACTAAAGCTGCCGACGCCGAGCAAACGTAAGCTCGGTTATCATCTGTTATACACGTCTTCTCTTGGGGGGACGGCATCCGTTGTGGGGGATAGGTGTAACGTCCTTGATGAGTCTTACCTCAAGACCTGCTGCCTGAAGCGCTCTGATAGCTGCCTCGCGACCTGCACCGGGACCCTTTACAAATACTTCAACCGTCTTAAGACCGTGTTCCATAGCTGCCTTAGCAGCAACGTCAGCTGCTGTCTGAGCTGCGAAGGGAGTGGACTTTCTGGAGCCTCTGAAGCCGAGTCCGCCTGCGCTTGCCCAAGAGAGAGCGTTGCCCTGAAGGTCGGTGATGGTAACGATTGTATTGTTGAATGTGGACTGGATATGTGCAGCGCCGTTCTCGATATTCTTGCGCTCGCGGCGTCTGCGAACTACCTGCTTGCCCTTTGTTGCCATTAAAATACCACCTTTCTCGTGTGATTACTTCTTCTTGTTTGCAATAGTCTTCTTAGGACCCTTGCGAGTTCTTGCATTAGTCTTTGTGCGCTGACCACGGCAGGGAAGACCCTTGCGATGACGTGTTCCGCGGTAGCAGTTGATTTCAACCAAACGCTTGATGTTAAGTGCAACTGTTCTTCTGAGGTCGCCCTCTACAACATAGCCCTGGTCGATAACTTCACGAATTCTGTTTTCTTCGTCGTCGGTGAGGTCCTTGACACGGGTGTCAGGATTTACACCGGCCTTAGCCAGAATATCATTTGCAGACTTTCTGCCGATGCCGTAAACATAGGTCAAGCCAATCTCTACGCGCTTTTCCTTGGGCAGGTCTACACCAGCAATTCTTGCCATATCTTTTCCTCCTCTTAATTGGGAATCAGGACTTATCAGCCCTGTCTCTGCTTGTGTTTGGGTTCAACACAAATAACCATAACTTTGCCCTTGCGCTTGATAACCTTGCACTTGTCGCAAATGGGCTTAACTGAAGGTCTTACTTTCATTTAGATAACCCTCCTTATAGGTTTGTTTACTTTGCCGCAATCACTTGGCACGCCATGTGATTCTGCCTTTAGTCAGGTCGTAAGGCGACATTTCAACGGTCACTTTGTCACCGGGCAGTATGCGAATGAAATTCATTCTCAGCTTGCCGCTTATGTGAGCCAGTATCTTATGACCGTTTGAAAGCTCTACCTTGAACTGTGCGTTGGGAAGAGCCTCAAGAATTACGCCTTCAACTTCCAATACATCTTCTTTAGACAAGCTTTTCACTCTCCTCGGCGATGCTTTGCTTACTCAGCGCACTAAGTGCGCGTCGAAGTCCTTTGTCCGTCATGGCGGCGATATCCACCGTCAAGTCGGTTTTACGGATATGTTTTTTGTTTTTGCGTTTGGGCTTGGCAAGCTTTCGTTCCTTGCCGTCTGCGATATATACATACCGCCCGTCAGCTCCCGTAACAGCGAACCAACAGCCGCTGTCATGCCCTGCGGAGCTTATAACAACCATGCCTGAAACAAATTCCATCATCAATGCTCCGGTAATGTCAGAATAAGCGCCTTGTCATTTGTGATGGCAACTGTATGCTCAAAATGACAGCTAAGGCTTCCGTCTGTTGTAACCACTGTCCAGTTGTCGCCAAGGATATTAACCTCGGGAACGTTAGTATTGACCATCGGCTCGATTGCGATTGTCATGCCTTCAACCAGACGCGGTCCGCGGCCTGCCTTGCCAAAATTGGGAACCTCAGGGTCTTCATGCATATCCCTGCCCACGCCGTGTCCTATAAACTTGCGTACTACCGCATATCCGTAAGACTCAACATGACGCTGAATTGCATTGGAGATATCGCCCACTCTGTTTCCCGCAACCGCCTGCTCAATGCCCTTGTAAAGAGCCTCCTCGGTAGCTTTCATCAGCCTTTCGGCGTCATCGGATACCTTGCCGACCCTAAAGGTCTTGGTATTGTCGCCCATAAAGCCGTTAAGCTCAGCGACAATGTCGCAGGAAATTATGTCGCCCTCCCTTAGTATGCGCTTCTTGGAAGCGATACCGTGGATAAGCTCATTATTGATGGAGAAGCAGTTGTGAGCGGGAAAGCCGCCGTAGCCCTTACAGGGGCAGCTTCCGCCCTTTGACCTGATATAATCGTCAACGATTTTATCTAGCTCCCATGTGGAAATGCCTGGGGCGACGCTCCTGCCTGCAAGCTCAAGAGCCTGCGCGGCAAGTTCGCCCGCCTTAAGCATAAGCTTCAGTTCGGTTGGATTTTTAATCTGGATCATGCTATCACGCCTCTTTATCAGCCCTTAACGGCAGCAAGAGTCAGCTTTGAGGTTTCGGCGATTTCTTCCTGTCCCTCTACTGTTACCAGCTTGCCCTTTGCGGCATAGAAATCCTTGAGGGGAGCTGTCTTCTCGTGATAGGTTGCAAGGCGGCTGATTACAGTTTCGGGCTTGTCGTCCACTCTCTGGACAACCTTTGCGCCGCAAGCGTCGCAAACACCGTCAACCTTAGTGGGCTTGTACTCTATGTGGTAAGAGTTTCCGCAGCCCTCGCACACGCGTCTGCCTGACATTCTGGAAGTAATCTTCTCGTCGGGAACGTGTATTTCAACAACCTTGTCAATCTGAACGCCCATCTTCTCAAGCGCCTCAGCCTGCGAAACAGTTCTGGGGAAGCCATCGAGGATAAAGCCGTTCTTTGCGTCGTCCTGAGCAATTCTGTCCTTGAGGATACCGATTACGATTTCATCGGGAACAAGGTCGCCCCTGTCCATACACTCCTTAGCCGCAAGACCTGCGGGCGTGCCGTTCTTAACTGCCTCGCGAAGCATATTTCCTGTGGAAATTGCGGGAATATTAAGCGCATTGCAGACAACCTCTGCCTGTGTGCCCTTGCCCGCGCCCGGAGCGCCTAAAAAAATCAGATTCATAACGTACTCCTTTTCGCAAAAATGTTGTCAGGATTATTCAAGGAAGCCCTTGTGGTGACGCATCATCATCTGGCTTTCAAGAGAGCGTACCGTTTCAAGAGAAACGCTCACAACGATAAGCAGCGTTGTACCGCCAAGGCTTACATTGCTGAGCGCGGGAACGCACATTGAAAGAATGATGGGGAATACCGCGATAATGCCAAGGAATATCGCGCCTATCAGCGTTATCTTGTTGAGAGAATTGTGAATAAAATCAGAAGTGGGCTTGCCCGGTCTGTATCCGGGGATTGCGCCATTGTTCTTCTTCAGGTTGTTTGCAATTTCAACAGGATTATACTGAATGGAAACATAGAAATAATTGAATGCGATGATAAGCAGGAAATAGATTATAGCATACAGCGCGCTTCTCTGGCTGAACAGTCTTACAAAACCGTCCCAGAAGCCATCGCCTGTGCCGTCTACTCCGAAGAAATAGCAGATAGTCTGCGGAAGACTCATCAGCGACATTGCAAAGATGATGGGCATAACGCCTGCCATCGCAACCTTAATCGGAATGTGAGTGGACTGACCGCCATACATCTTTCTTCCCACAACACGCTTAGCGTACTGTACCGGAATGCGGCGTTCCGCGTTTGTCATGAGAATTACAAACCATACCAGCGCAAGGAAGATGACTATTGTTACAAGCACCCATATGATATTTTTCATATCACTTGCGCACAGTTTTACAAAATAGTCAACCACGCCGGGGAGGTTCGAGATAATACCTGCAAACAGTATCATGGAGATACCGTTGCCAAGTCCCTTTTCATTGATACGGTCGCCAAGCCAGATAATCAGCGAAGCGCCCGCAACAAAGCAAGCAACGATAACAATTGCAGACAGCAGGATTGAAAAATCATCTGAGCCGTTTGCGGAACAGTACTTCAGCACGGAATTTCCTGCCTCGTCCTGTGTGTTGGCAAGCGTGAAATAAAACGCAATTGCCTGGAACAATGCAATAGCCAGCGAAGTAATCTTGGTTATCGTGTTTATTTTCTTGCGGCCTGCGTCGCCCTCCTTGGAGAGTCTTTCCAGCGGAGGGATTGCAACAGTCAGCAGCTGAATGATAATCGACGCATTGATGTAAGGCGTGATTGACATTGCAAGCAGCGTACCCTTTGAAAGCGAACCACCCGTCATAACATCAAGGTAGTTAAGCAGGGAAACATTGCCGACCATGCTCTGAATAGCGGCGCTGTCCACAAAAGGAACTATAATGTTAGAGCCAAAGCGAAAAAGAATGATGATAAAAAGTGTGTACAAAATCTTTTTACGAAGCTGGGCGTCAACCCATGCGTTGCGCAAGACTTGGAACATTAGATCACCTCAGCCTTTCCGCCTGCCTTTTCAATTTTTTCCTGTGCACCTGCGGTGAACTTTGCAGCCTTTACAGTAAGGCTCTTTGTAAGCTCGCCGTTGCCGAGAACCTTTATGCCGTCCTTTGCGTCCTTAATAAGTCCGCAAGCCTTGAGAGCCTCAGCGTCAACGGTTGCGCCTGCCTCAAAACGTTCCTCAAGTGCAGATACATTTACGGCAGCGTACTCTGTTGCGAAGATGTTGTTAAAGCCCCTCTTAGGCATTCTTCTCTGCAGAGGCATCTGACCGCCTTCAAAACCGGGTCTGATAGAGCCGCCGGAGCGAGCCTTCTGACCCTTGTGACCCTTGCCGGCTGTCTTACCAGAGCCGGAACCGTGGCCACGACCGATACGCTTAACGTCCTTAACAGAACCTGCTGCGGGCTGTAATTCGTAAAGCTTCATTACTTTGCACCCCCTAGTAATTTGGTATTGGAATTTAATGTGTTATCAATCAAACTTCTTCAACCTTTACAAGGTGAGCGATAGTCTTGATTTTACCCTTTGTAGCCTCGTTATCGGGCTGTGTTGTTACAGAATTTACCTTGCGCAGACCAAGGGAATACGCAGTGGCAATCTGATTCTTCTTGCAGCTGTTGAGCGAGCGTACAAGTGTGATTTTAAGAGCCATTGTAATACTTCCTTTCCGTCTGCTTATAAGATTTCCTTAACAGTCTTGCCTCTGAGAGCAGCAACTTCTTCAGCTGTTCTGAGCGATGTAAGACCTTCCATTGTTGCACGAACAACGTTGCAGGGATTGTTGGAACGCAGGGACTTTGTACGAATGTTCTTGATACCAGCCATCTCGATGACTGCACGAACAGGACCGCCTGCGATAACGCCTGTACCATCGGGAGCGGGACGCATCAGAACTGCGCCTGCGCCGAATTTACCTGTAACCTCGTGAGGAATTGTTGTTCCCTTAAGAGCGATCTTGTGAAGATTCTTCTTAGCGTCTTCAATGCCCTTGCGGATAGCGTCGGGAACTTCGTTAGATTTACCCATGCCGAAACCAACTACACCGTTGCCGTCGCCAACAACTACCAGTGCGGAGAACTTCATGATACGTCCGCCCTTTACAGTCTTGGAAACGCGGTTTATAGCAACTACCTTTTCGGCAAGCTCATAATCATTTGCATTTAAAAGTGCCAAAGTGTTAGTCCCTCCTTCTTAGAAATTAAGTCCGCCTTCTCTAGCGCCCTCGGCAAGAGCAGCAACTCTGCCGTGGTATACATAGCCGCCTCTGTCGAATACGACATCGGTGATGCCTGCTGCCTTTGCCTTCTCGGCAA
Source organism: uncultured Ruminococcus sp. (assembly GCA_964557825.1). Taxonomy (GTDB): domain Bacteria; phylum Bacillota; class Clostridia; order Oscillospirales; family Ruminococcaceae; genus CAG-115. Next base: position 38,876 of record CAZLBL010000004.1, on the reverse strand, counting down.
TCATCAGGCCAACCTTCTTAGCAGCCTCACAGTTTCCGCCGAAGCCCTCAAAGCCCTTTTCGGTAGAGGAAGCAGCGGCGAGTGTAACACCCTTTACGTCGTCAATAATCTGAGCGTAAATGTGCTGTGAAGAACGGAAAACATTAAGACGCGGGCACTCTGCAGTACCATTGATCTTAGCGCGGACACGCTTGTGACGGCGAAGTCTGCTCTTATTCTTGTCGATAACTTTAACCATTTATTTTCAGTCCTTTCATTCTGGGAATTACTTCTTACCCTTGCCGGCTTTACCTTCCTTGCGGCGGATAACTTCGTTGGCGTACTTAATGCCCTTGCCCTTGTAAGGCTCGGGAGGACGCTTGCCTCTGATTTCAGAAGCAACCTGACCAACCTTCTGCTTGTCGATACCCTTAACGATGATCTTGTTGGGGGCAGGAACCTCCAGTGTGATATCGTCAGTATCGGAAACAACAACATCGTGGGAGAAGCCGAGGTTCATAACAACCTGCTTGCCGTTCTTTGCCACTCTGTAACCAACGCCGTTGATTTCAAGCTCCTTTGCAAAGCCCTCTGTAACGCCGATGATCATGTTGTTGATAAGTGTTCTTGTAAGTCCGTGGAGGGACTTGCTTATATTCTCATCATTGGGACGCTTAACGATTACCTCTGCGCCCTCCTGAGAGATAGCCATGCGGCTGTTGAACTCTCTTGTAAGTGTACCCTTGGGGCCCTTTACTGTTACTACAGAACCGTCGATTTTTACATCTACACCTGCGGGGATAGCAACAGGCTTATTACCAATTCTAGACATGTTACTTTCCTCCTTACCAGATGAACGCAAGAACTTCGCCGCCGACATTAAGCTCGCGAGCCTTCTTGTCGGTCATGATGCCCTTGGAAGTGGAGATGATTGCAATACCAAGTCCCTTCATAACCTTAGGCATATCCTTGCAGTTTGAATAGATTCTCAGACCGGGCTTGGAAACACGGCGAAGACCTGTGATAACCTGTGCCTTTGTGTCTGTGTACTTGAGTGTTACTCTGATGATACCCTGCTTGTTGTCATCAATTACCTTGAAGTTCTTGATGTAACCCTCATCAAGAAGGATCTGAGCGATCTGCTTCTTCATGTTGGAAGCGGGAATATCAACAGAAGCGTGCTTCGCAGAGTTAGCGTTGCGGATTCGTGTCAGCATATCTGCGATAGTATCAGTGATCTGCATTCGTTTACCTCCTGTTTGATAGCCGTTACGGATTCAAGTTGTCCGTCGTACTGTCATGATTTACCCTTTCGGGCAGTATATGTGGAGCAGGTTTGCATTCATAGCATCGCTGAACACATTCCTCACCCCAAAGCCGAGCTTTATTCGTAGCCAAAAACCCGCCCGGCGAGGGAACAAATTTGTTGAACCTGATAATAAATCGGTCCTGTGCAGCTTACCAGCTGGACTTCTTCACACCGGGAATCTGACCCTTGTAAGCAAGCTCTCTGAAGCAGATTCTGCAGATACCAAACTTGCGAAGGTATGCATGAGGTCTGCCGCAAATCTTGCATCTGTTATAGGCACGGGTGGAAAATTTGGGAGCTCTCTGCTGCTTAGCAATCATTGACTTCTTTGCCATAAGTTTTCCTTCGTCCTTTCTTACTTCTCAAACGGAGCGCCCATAAGGCTGAGCAGCTCTCTTGCCTCTTCATCAGTCTTTGCGGTTGTGATGAAGTTGATGTCCATACCTCTTACTGCGTCAATCTTGTCATACTCAATCTCGGGGAAGATGAGCTGTTCCTTAAGACCCATAGAGTAGTTGCCTCTGCCGTCGAAGGAATTGGGATTGATACCTCTGAAGTCACGAACACGGGGAAGAGCAACGTTGAACAGTCTGTCGAGGAACTCATACATGATATCGCCGCGCAGTGTAACCTTAACGCCGATAATCTGACCCTCTCTGAGCTTGAAGTTAGCAACAGACTTCTTGGAGCGGCAGGCAACAGGCTTCTGACCTGTGATCATGCCAAGCTCGTTCATTACGTTCTCAATTATCTTCTGGTTTTCCTTTGCTTCGCCGCAGCCAACGTTTACAACGATCTTGTCCAGCTTGGGGGTCTGCATAACAGACTTGTAACCAAACTTCTTGAACAGTGCGGGAGCAACGGTTTCCTTGTAGAATGTTTTCATTCTTGCCATTGTTATTACTCCTATCTGACAGCCGGATTTTAATGGGCGCGGTGCGCGCCGCATTTCTTATATCCGACCTATCTCTCGGGCAATATCAGTATTTCAGCTCTGCGCCGCAGTGCTTGCAAACTCTGATCTTCTTGCCGTCTTCAATCTTGTGGGCTACTCTTGTAGTCTTATCGCACTTGGGGCAAACAAGCATAACCTTGGAAGCGTACATAGCGCCCTCTGCCTGCACTCTGCCGCCGAGCTGTCCGGCCTGCTTGGGCTTAACATGCTTTGTAACCATGTTTACGCCTTCAACGATAACCTTGCCTTCCTTTGCGGAAACGCCGACAATCTTACCGGACTCGCCCTTGTGGTGACCGCTGATAACCTTTACCTTATCGCCGGTCTTAACATTCAAGTTATTCATACGGGGCTCCTCCTATTAAAGTACTTCAGGAGCAAGGGACAGGATCTTTGTAAAATCTCTGTCGCGAAGCTCTCTGGCTACTGGGCCAAAAATACGAGTTCCCTTCGGATTTTTGTCCTCCTTGATGATAACCGCTGCGTTCTCATCGAAGCGGATATATGTTCCGTCGTCACGTCTGAGACCCTTTGCGGAACGGACGATAACGCACTTAACTACGTCGCCCTTCTTAACAACGCCGCCGGGTGTCGCTTTCTTAACGGAAGCAACGATTACATCGCCGATATTCGCATACTTTCTGCGAGTACCGCCGAGTACTCTGATACACATAAGCTGCTTTGCGCCGGTGTTGTCGGCAACATTAAGCAATGTCTGCATCTGAACCATGGCTTATAAACTCCTTTCGTTTCTGTTACGCGCCAATTACTTAGCACGCTCGATGACGTTAACAAGGCGCCATCTCTTATCCTTGGAAAGGGGGCGAGTTTCCATGATTTCAACTCTGTCGCCGATTCCGCAAGTGTTCTGTTCATCGTGTGCCTTAAGCTTGATTGTGCGCTTTACAATCTTCTTGTACAGAGGATGACGAACGTTGTCCTCGATGGCAACGACGATAGTCTTGTCCATCTTGTTGCTTACTACCTTACCAACTCTGGTCTTTCTTAAAGCTCTTTCCATTAGTTCTTATCCTCCTTCCTCAATTGTTTGCCTGAAGTTCGCGCTGACGCTGAATGGTCTTGATACGCGCGATATCCTTCTTTACAGCCTTTATTCTTGTGGGGTTATCAAGCTGGTTTACTGCAAGCTGGAAGCGCAGATTGAAAAGCTCCTGCTTAAGTTCAGCGAGCTTTGTTTCCAGCTCTGTTTCTGAAAGATACTTGATTTCCGATGCCTTCATTAAAGCTCACCTCCGTCTTCCTTCTTTACAAACTTGCACTTGATGGGGAGCTTGTGCATTGCAAGACGCATAGCCTCGCGTGCGGTCTCCTCGGGAACGCCGGCAATCTCAAACATAACTCTGCCGGGCTTAACCACTGCTACCCAGTGGTCGGGAGCACCCTTACCAGAACCCATTCGGGTACCGAGTGCCTTGCCTGTTACGGGCTTGTCGGGGAATATCTTTATCCATACCTGACCGCCACGCTTGATGTAACGCGTCATAGCGATACGGGCAGCCTCTATCTGGTTGGACTTTATCCAAGCAGCCTCAAGAGCCTGAAGGCCAAACTGACCATTGGAAACCTTGTTGCCTCTGGTTGCAACGCCAGAACGGCGGCCTCTCTGAACTCTTCTGTACTTAACTCTCTTTGGAAGCAGCATTATTCGTTACCTCCTTCTTTTTTAGCCTCTCTGGGTCTGCGGGGGCGGCGATCATCGCGGCCTCTGCCTGCCCTGTCATCACGGCGGCGTCTGTTGTCGGGACGCTCTGTTCTCTGTGCGGGGATTTCGCCCTTAAGAACCTCGCCCTTGTAAATCCATACCTTAACGCCGATAACGCCGTATGTTGTATTTGCTCTTGCTACGCCGTAATCAATGTCAGCGCGCAGTGTCTGAAGCGGAATTGTACCCTCATGGTAGGACTCGCTTCTTGCAATTTCAGCGCCGCCAAGACGGCCGCTTACCATTGTCTTGATACCCTTTGCGCCGCTCTTCATTGTTCTGCCGATAACAGACTTCATAGCACGTCTGAAGGATACACGACCCTCAAGCTGCTGTGCAATGTTCTCTGCAACAAGCTGAGCGTTCATATCGGGGTTTCTTACCTCGATAATCTTAACGTCAACCTTCTTGCCTGTGAACTTCTCAAGCTCAGCCTTAAGCTTGTCAACCTCTGCGCCCTTAGCGCCGATAACCATACCAGGCTTTGCGCACTCGATAGCTACTGTAACCTTATCGCCGCTTCTCTCAATCTGGATTGAGGGAACGCCTGCCTTATAAAGCTTCTTCTTAAGAAGCTCACGAATTTTGTAGTCCTCAACAAGTGTATCACCAAAGGTTGCCTTACCCGCAAACCAGCGAGAATCCCAATCCTTGATTACACCCACTCTGAGACCGTGTGGATTAACCTTCTGTCCCATTGTTATTCTCCTCCTTATTCTGCTTCCTTGACAACCAGTACGATGTTGGACGTTCTCTTGAGAATTCTGTGAGCACGGCCGTGATCCTTAGGTCTGATACGCTTAAGTGTAACACCTGCGCCAACGTGGCACTCTGCAACGTAAAGGCGGCTTGCGTCCATGCCATGGTTATTCTCTGCGTTTGCCACTGCGGACTTAAGCAGCTTTGCGAGAGGCTCGCACGCGGACTTGGGTGTGTTGTTGAGTATTGCCATTGCGGTTTCAACAGGCTGATTTCTGATAAGGTCAAGCACTATGCCAACCTTACGGGGAGAAATACGAACCTGTCTGAGTTCTGCTCTAGCTTCCATATTTCTACCTCCTTACTTCTTACCTGTTGTCTTGCTTCCTGCATGACCCTTATAGGTTCTTGTAGGAGCAAACTCACCAAGCTTGTGGCCAACCATGTCCTCTGTAACATATACAGGAACGTGCTTTCTGCCATCGTGAACTGCGAATGTATGACCAACGAAGTCAGGGAATATTGTGGAAGAACGGCTCCATGTCTTGAGAACCTTCTTCTCGCCTGCCTCGTTCATCGCAAGAACTCTCTTCATGAGAGCTTCCTGGACATATGGTCCTTTTTTGATGCTTCTTCCCATCTTAATAAATTCCTTTCAAGTTACGCTGCAAGTTAATGAGCAGCGGTTACGGCCTGCCGTTTTACGCACAACTTTAATAATGATGTGCAACACTGTTCTTATTAACAACAACTTTTCGGTTGAATTACTTAGTTCTTCTCTTAACAATAAACTTGTTGGAAGCCTTCTTGGTGGAACGTGTCTTGTAGCCAAGAGCGGGCTTACCCCAAGGTGTAACAGGTCCGGGACGACCGATGGGGGATTTACCCTCACCACCGCCGTGCGGGTGGTCGTTCGGGTTCATCACGGAACCGCGTACTGTGGGTCTGATGCCAAGGTGACGGGTTCTGCCAGCCTTACCAAGGTGAACGTTCTCATGGTCAAGGTTGGATACAACACCGATTGTTGCCATACACTCCATGGGAACATATCTCATCTCGCCGCTGGGCAGACGGATCATGGCAAGCTTGCCTTCCTTACCCATAAGCTGAGCCATATTGCCTGCGGAGCGTACAAGCTGTGCGCCCTTGCCAGGGTGAAGCTCAATGTTGTGGATAACAGTACCAACGGGGATATCAGCCAGTGCAAGTGCATTGCCGGGCTTGATGTCAGCGTCGCTGCCTGCGCGAACTACATCGCCTACATTAAGTCCATCGGGAGCGATGATGTATCTCTTCTCGCCGTCCTCGTACTGAACGAGAGCGATAAATGCGGATCTGTTGGGGTCGTACTCAAGAGTCATAACAGTAGCGTTCATGCCGAGCTTGTTTCTCTTGAAGTCGATAACGCGGTATTTTTTTCTGTTACCGCCGCCGTGATGTCTTACGGTGATGCGGCCGTAGCTGTTGCGGCCTGCTGTCTTCTTAACGGGCTCTAAAAGGCTCTTTTCAGGAGCTACTTTAGATAAGCCGCTGTAATCAGTAACAGTCATGCCACGACGGCTGTTATTGACAGGCTTGTAAGTCTTAATAGCCATTGTATTTCACTCCTTACTTAAATCATTCCATCGAAGAACTCGATTGTCTTAGAGCCTTCTGCCAGAGTAACGATAGCCTTCTTCCAAGCGGAAGTGTAGCCTTCGTTTCTGCCCATTCTCTTCTTTCTGCCGCGAACGCTTACGGTATTAACCTTAGCAACCTTAACGCCCTTGAACAGTGTTTCAACTGCCTTTGCAATTTCAATCTTGTTGGCATTCTTTGCAACCTTGAATGTGTACTTACCGGCAGCAAGACACTCCATGCTGTGCTCTGTGATGATGGGCTTGATAATGATATCCTGAGCTGTCTTTACCATTATGCGTACACCTCCTCAAGCTTCTCCACAGCGCCCTTAACGATAACAAACTTGTTGCAGTTAAGGATATCGTAAACGTTGAGAGTGTTTACCTGTGTGGTCTTAGCGCCCTCAATGTTTGCTGCGGACTTGATTACCTTGTTGTCAACGCTGTCCAGAACGATGAGAGTCTTCTTCTCAGCGCCAAGAGCCTTGAGCATTGCAACCATGGTCTTTGTCTTGAACTCGTCGGTCTTGATAGCGTCAACAACGATCATCTCGTTGTCAGCAACCTTGCAGGACAGTGCAGAAAGCATAGCCAGCTTCTTAACCTTCTTGTTCATTGTAAATCTGTAGGAACGGGGCTTGGGACCAAGTGCGATACCACCGTGTCTCCACTGGGGAGCGCGTGTGGAACCCTGTCTTGCGTGACCTGTACCCTTCTGTCTCCAGGGCTTCTTGCCGCCGCCGCTTACCTCTGTTCTGGTAAGTGTGGACTGCGTACCCTGACGCTGATTTGCGAGATAATTCACAACAGCGGAGTGCATTGCGGTCTTGTTAGGCTCAATGCCGAAAACTGCATCGTTAAGCTCGATTTCGGAAACGACCTTACCCGCCATATCTACTACGTTAATCTTTGACATGATAGTGTCCTCCCCTCTTAAGCTTTAACAGCGTCGCAGATTGTAACAACGCCGCCCTTAGGTCCGGGAACAGCACCCTTTACAGCGATAAGGTTGTTTTCAGCGTCAACCTTAACAACTACCAGGTTCTGAACCGTAACCTTCTCAGCACCCATGTGACCTGCCATGCCCTTGCCCTTGAAAATTCTTGAAGGGCTGGAGCAAGCGCCCATAGAGCCTGCCTGTCTTACAACAGGACCGGAACCGTGGGTTTCATCAAGTCTGTGCTGGTTGTGACGCTTGATAGCGCCTGTGAAGCCCTTACCCTTGCTGATGCCTGCAACGTCGATAACGTCGCCCTCAGCAAAAACGTCAGCCTTGAGAATATCGCCGATATTCATACCGGAAATGTCATCAAAGCGGAACTCCTTAAGGGTTCTCTTGAACGCTACGTCATTCTTCTTGAAGTGACCTGCCATAGGCTTGTTTACATGCTTGGGCGTAACATCGCCAAAACCAAGCTGAACTGCCTCATAGCCATCGTTTTCAGTGGTTTTCTTCTGAACCACTACGCAGGGACCCGCTTCTATAACAGTTACGGGAACGACCTTGCCTGCCTCGTCGAAAATCTGCGTCATGCCGATTTTCTTGCCGATGATTGCCTTTGTCATTTAGGCTTTCCTCCTTTTGGTTATTGGTTGGGGCTTTCGCCTCAACATGACCAAGCACCGTGTGGTGCATGGTTAGTGGTTGACCGTGGTCAACATAACTCCAATGATCTATATCAGATATCCATTGAAATTTCTACACCTGCGGGAAGCTCCAGCGTCTGAAGCGCCTCAACAGTCTTTGCGGAAGGACGGATAACGTCTATAAGACGCTTGTGAGTTCTCAGTTCAAACTGCTCACGGCTGTCCTTGTACTTGTGAACCGCTCTCAGGATAGTAACAACTTCCTTGTTTGTGGGGAGCGGAACGGGACCTGCTACTCTTGCGCCTGTGCGTGTTGCGGTTTCAACAATCTTCTTAGCCGCTGCGTCAACAACGCTGTGTTCGTAGCCCTTGATCTTGATTCTTACCTTCTCGTTTGCTGCCATTGATTTTTCAACTCCTTCTGTAGTTTGATACTGGCAAAAGCTTGTTTTGAAAAATCCACTGTACCGTGTGTTCCATTTTTCTGCCATACGCCCGTTAGTTATCCGAAACCTTTCAGACACTTTAACAGCCGAAGCGGCAGCCGAAACCCGCGTTTTCTGTAAATCTTCTCCGCCCGATTTCAAACCGGACCTGCTCCATCGAAATTACCGCGTAAACCGCGCAACCTCCGATTTCAACGCCTATGCCGTCTTATAATGGGTATAGCGATAGCTACACACCCGCAAAACCTATTGTACCATATCCTTCAGCCAATTGCAAGAACAAATTTCGCACCCGCAAGAGAATTTTTAATGAAATTTCAATACAAAACTGTGCAAGTTGCACAAACGCTCTCAAAATCGCTGAACGCTGCGAAATATTATGCAGCAATATACCAATCTGTATATTTTTTAAGGGCATTTCAAGACAATATACTATTGTAATATACCAAAGAGGTCTATCGCGCAAGTCCATTCACCGCCTCTGCGATAACCTGCGCCCATTGCTCCGTAAGAATATCCTCGTCCGCCGCCGAAACAAGATATCCGCTGTGCCGTTCATTATCGGTCAAACTGCCGAGTTCGCTCACCATAGGCACGCCCACAGCCATCACAGGCGCGCCAATATATGCCGCCGTCAGCGCAGCAGATTTAGCCAACACACCCGAACCCGGCTGTATTCCCGTATCCGAAATCTGTACAGTTCTGCCAATTCTGGTGGGGTTTTCACACGCAAGCGCGTCAATCGCCAGCACGCAGTCAGCGCCAAGCTCCCGCGAAATGGCGCGAACCATTTTCGCGGTTTCAATGCCGGTGTTTGCCGCAACGTCCGTTTCCACCGCAGCAAACCGCCTGCGCCCGCCGCCGCAGGCAAGCAGCCCAACCACCCGCGCGCCAAGACTGTCATGCATTATATCCGGATTGCCAAGACCCGCCGCCAGTATCATTCCCTTGCGTGGCAGAAGCTGCTCAAGCGCCTTTTGCAAAAGCACGCAAACCGCGCGCTCGGTCGGCTCACCCTCAATGGTGATATACCTGCCGGCAGCCTTGCCGATACGCGCCGCGTCACCTGCCGATATGCGCACATCGGTTATCACTGCCGCGCCAAATCTTCGCCGCACCACCTTTGTTCTACCCAATGTGCCAACGCTTTTTGCAGCCTCCATAGCCAATCCTGTTCTGTGCATATTAAACCTCCCGCTTTCAAAATCCGTCCGTCAAGGATTTACACTGTTTTGCTGAAAAATTTTTTCAAAAACTATTGCAATTTCTGATAAGTTGTGCTATAATAAAGTGTATTATGAGAAAAAATAAACCGAGCTTATAAAATCTTTCCATTTACGGTTGCATTTTTGGTGAATATAGATAGATTTCCCATAAAAATCGTAAAAATACGGAGTAATACGCTCGTAATTTGATACGGAGGTGAAATACCATGGCAAACATCAAGTCCGCTAAGAAAAGAGTGCTGATTGCAAAGCAGAGAACAGAAGCAAACAAGGCTGCTAAGTCCAAGCTGAAGACAGTCCTCAAGAGAGCGCGCGCTGAGGAAGCTGACGCTGCTGCTGTAAAGACAGCCGTAGTAAGCATTGACAAGGCTGCAGGCAAGGGTCTTATCCACAAGAACAAGGCTGCCCGCCTCAAGAGCCAGCTTGCCAAGAAAGCTAACGCTTCTGCTTGATTTCCTTATAAAGGATAGTTCACCCGCTTGCCTCATCGCCGGCGGGTGCTTGTTTTTTAGCGAAAAATGCCGCCATACATAAATAAAGGCGGTACGAGAGGAGAAATATATATGAGAAGAACAGAAAAAGAGATAACGGATATCGGCGAAATACAGCGCATACTGGACGACGCAAAAGTCTGCCGCCTTGCGCTTATTGATGAGGAGTATCCCTATATAATCCCGCTTTGCTTCGGCTATACGCTGGAAGGCGGAAATCTTGTGCTGTACTTCCACAGTGCCGCACAGGGCAAGAAGATAGACGTGCTTAAGGAAAACAACAGCGCCGCGTTTGAAATTGACAAAATGGGCGAAATAATCCACGGCGACATTGCGTGCAGCTTCACTGCACCGTATGAATGTATTACAGGCAAGGGAACAGTGGATATCATCAACGGCATAGAAAAGCTTACAGGTCTTAATTCGATAATGAACAAGTATGCGGGCGCAGGCGAACACAAATACAGCGAACAATCCCTCAACAGTGTGGCTATACTGAAGCTTACTGTTGATGAATTTTGCTGCAAGGCGCATAAGGTCTGATTTTACAATTGAACAAAATTCAAGCCCTGCGCCTAAATGGCACAGGGCGAATTTTTATGCACTGCGAAAAATTACTTCTCAGGCTCGGCTACATCTGCGTCGGGAGCATTTTTGCGTACGCTTTCAATGCCGTTTACACAGCTAGCCTTAGCCTTGTAGCCCTCGCTTGCAAGAATAGGCTCGCCGTTCTTAGCCTTCAGACGGAAGCGGAACTCGCCCGCATTGTCCTTGTAAATCTCGAACTTGGGGCACTTTGCAGCCTCTGCGCCCTCAACAGTCTGATCCTCAACATTAGCGATGGGAGCGTTCTTTTTAACGCTTTCAATGCTGTTTTTTGCGCTTGCAAGCGTATTGAACACCTCTCCGCCAATGCCGATAATCTCGCCATTGCCCGCCTTAAGGCTGATTGTAAAGCCTGTCTTTGTTTCCTTGATGATAAATTTACCCATTGCTTTATACCGTCCTTTCTTTATGCGGAGGAGTTGCCTCCGTCATGCCTTATAGTACAATTATAACAACAAATTCAATTATTGTCAACCCTGTTTTGGCACAATCGCCAAGCAAATGTCATAACTTTCCCTCGTTCACAAACAGCCGATAATCTGCATTTGCAAAAACGCCGCCTTGCGGCAGGGTTAGGAAAATAAAACAGTTGCAATTTTTCCCGAAATAGGGTATAATGTTATCGGTAGGACTATTCCTTATACAAAGAGAGGATAAAAAAATGAAGCTGATTTTTGCTATCATAAACAATGATGACAGCCATGCTGTTTCCACCGCCCTTACCAAAGAGGGCATTCAGGCAACAAAGCTTGCCTCCACAGGCGGCTTTCTTATGGCGGGAAATACAACCTTTATGATATGCTCCGATGACGATAAGCTGGAGCAGGTCATTGAGGTAATCAAGCGCCACAGCCACAAGCGCAAGCAGTTTGTGCCAAACTCTGCAAGCTACGGAATGGGCAGCTATGCTAGCTTCCCCGTCGAAGTACCCGTGGGCGGCGCCACTATATTCGTAACAAATATAGAAAGATTTGAGAAAGTATAATGCGCCTTTACGGAAAAGAAACGCTGAAAAAGCAGCTTGACAGCTTCGCCGCAGAGGGCAGGCTTCCGCACGCAATTCTTCTGTGCGGAGAACGCGGCTTCGGCAGGCTGATTATGGCAAGCTATATCGCAAAGCTGTTTATGTGCGGCACGCCGCCATGCGAAAACTGCCCCGTCTGCGCCAAAATAGACGCGGGCGCTCACCCCGATGTTATCTTTGTCAAAAGGGAATGCGGCGGCAAATACAATCTTGACGAAACAGGCAAAAACGGACTGGTATCCATGCGCCGCGTGATGGAAAGCATTGTTATAAAGCCGAACGATGGTGATATCAAGCTGTATATTTTCGAGGACGCAGATGAAATGTCCGTGCAGATACAGAATACACTGCTTAAAACCATTGAAGAACCTGCGCCGTTTCTGCGGTTTGTGTTTATCTGCCGCAGCACCGAGCCGATTATAGAAACTATACGTTCGCGCGTTACGCAGTTTGATGTGCCTGCACCCTCAATCGAGGAATGTACGCGCTGCCTTGCCGACAGCGGAACGCCAAAGGACAAAGCCGCAGAGCTTTCCGCGCTTATGTCGGGAAATATCGGCAAATGCCTTGATGTTCTTTCGGGCGGGGGAGATACCCCGTTTATGGAATGCGCAAGGAAAATTGCAGGCGCCGCCGCACAGAAAAACGGTTATGCCGCCGCTGCCGCTATCTCAGAGCAGTCAAGCAGGGAAGAATTTGGCACGGTGCTTGGCTATCTTACCGAAATACTGCGGGACGCACTGAGCGCACGCTGCGGCGGAGAGCTTTTCTCCTGCGGAAAGCAGGAAGCAAAGGCGCTTGCCAAGACATTTACCGAAAATCAGCTTCTGGACAAACTGGACGCAGTGTTTGCCATAAGTGCAGACGCAGCGCTTAACCTTAATATGCCGCTTACCGCGTCATATCTTATTTCAAAACTGTTATGAGGGATTTATGGATAATTATTTTACAGAAAAAATAGCACCCAAGAACAAGCCGGAAAACGCGGAAGCAAAAACGGCTTTTCCCGCGCCCGAAAAGCAGGAAAAGCCGCGCCATGAACAGCGCAGCAGACCGCAGCACGCCGAAAGCCGTACCGCAAACAACGGCGGAGAGGTTGAAATTATCGGCATACGCTTCAAGGACGTAGGCAAGGTGTACTATTTCTCGCCGAACAAGATACAGTTCAAGCAGGGAGAGATGGCAATAGTTGAAACCGCCCGCGGCGTTGAGTGCGGCGAAATTGTGCTGACAAACCGCATGATTCCGGAAAGCAGAATTGTATCCCCGCTTAAAAGCATAATGCGCAAGGCAACTGCGCAGGACGAAAAGCAGCTTGCCGAAAACCGCAAAAAAGAAAAGGAAATAATGCAGGTATTTTCGGATAAAATAGCCATGCACAAGCTTGACATGAAGCCGATTGATGTGGACTGCACCTTTGACGGCAGCAAGATACTTTTCTATTTTACATCTGACGGCAGGGTGGATTTCCGTGAACTTGTAAAAGACCTTGCAGGAATATACCGCACCCGAATTGAACTGCGGCAGATTGGCGTGCGTGACGAGGCTAAAATGCTGGGCGGTCTGGGAATTTGCGGCAGACCCTTCTGCTGCTCCAGCTTCCTTGGCGAGTTTCAGCCTGTTTCCATTAAAATGGCCAAGGAACAGTCGTTGTCGCTTAATCCTACCAAAATTTCGGGTACCTGCGGCAGACTGATGTGCTGCCTTAAATACGAGCAGAACTGCTACGAGGACTTCCTGCGCACCACACCAAAGGTCGGCGCATATGTGGAAACTGAGGAGGGCAGAGGTCATGTTGAGGAAGTAAACTTGCTAACAGGAATACTTAAAGTAAAACTCGACAAAAAGCCCGATGTGCCGCTTGTTGTAAAGAAGGACGAGGTAAAGGTTATAAAGGACGGTCAGGTAAGACTAAGTAAGGACGAGCTGAGAGCGCTTAAGCAGCTTGAAGATAAATAAGGCAAAAAACACAGTTAGTTGTGCCTTTGTCTGTATTTCACATTAATTTCGAGTTTTATTTGTAAAAATAAACACTTGATTTTTTCTGAAAATATGATACAATATAGTACAGGGGAAAACAAAACGGTATTTCCCGAAATATATAAGGAGGTATACCACAATGGCTTATGTAATTAGTGATGAGTGCATCGCTTGCGGCGCATGCGCAGGTGACTGCCCCGTTGGTGCTATTTCTGAGGGCGACGGCAAGTATGTTATCGACGCTGATGCTTGCATCGACTGCGGCGCTTGTGCAGGTTCCTGCCCTGTTGGCGCTCCTGTTGAGGGCTGATACTTAGCTTCGGCTGAATAAAGCGGCGATTATTCGCCGCTTTTTATTTTTGCAAAGCCGCGTGTGCTATCAGCTAGTTTCGCAGACATGGTTATTGCATTTTGCATGACGCAAATAACTCCCCTCCGAAAATCGGAGGGGAGTCAGACCGTCGAAAAACCCCTTGCGGGGTTTTCCGACGAAACATCCGCCCTGCGCGCACTCATTGTCGGCGTTGCCAACAATTCGCACACTGGTGCGGATAGAAGTGTTTTTTGCCTCGGCAAAGCCGAGGCAAAAAATTGATTTCAAAAGCCCGCTGCGCGGGCAAAATGAGGTTTGTCTACAATCTGAATCCCCTCCGAAATCGGAGGGGAGTTGCGTTTAGCTTAAAATCAAGCCTTTTTGTGATTCCTTCTGTTTTTCCACCAGATCCACAGCGGGCCGGCAAGGCATACGGAGGAGTAGAAGCCCACCAGCATACCAATGGACAGCGGCACAGCAAACGACAGCATGGAGGTTACGCCCATAAGTGCGCACACAATTGCAATGGCAAACATCGCGGTTACTGTGGTTGCGGTTGTGATTATCGAACGTGACATCGTCTGGTTAATACTTAAGTTTACCAGCTCCTCATCGGTTGCACCGCCGCACTTTGCGCGGTTTTCACGCAGACGGTCGTAGATAATGATAGTGTTGTTGATGGAGTAGCCAAGCAGCGTAAGGATAACCGCCATAAAGTTGGAATCCAACGTCATGCCGCAGAAAACATATACCGCGTATGTGATTATTACATCATGCAGCAGGCAGCATATTGCGATTACACCCGCAGACCAGCCGCCAATCTTTCTGAAGCGGAACGCAATATATATTACCAGCAGGATAAACGCTGTTACAACCGCAATTACGCAGTTGATAAAGAACAGATAACCCGAAGCCGCGCTGACGTTTGTTGTATCAACGTTCTCAATAGCATTATCGGGGAATTCCTTAACCAGTGCGTCAGATACGGCGGCAAGCATATCATCGTCCATCTTGTCGTCATCTGCAAAAGAAATTACGATAGTGTCAAGACCGCCCGTAAAGCTTGTACCCGTAGTAACAGTAGGTGTTGGTGTGCCGAGAGCCTTTACAACAGACGCAATCTCGTCGGTATCAACCTCGCCCTGATAGCTGTAGGTAACCATCGTACCGCCCTTAAAGCGGATATCAATTTCGGGCGGAAGAATAAACGAGAATATAACGGTCAGCGCAATTACCGTTGTAGAAATAATTACAAATATCTTGGTCTTCTTTACAAAATTGATATTCGTCTTTGCAGGAACGCTGACAGCTTCAACGGAACGCTTGCCCTTTTCGGCGATATCAACAGCTTCCGCGCTCTTTTCGCCGCGATAAAGCCACGGCTTTCTGAATACTCTGAACTTCGAAAGGGATACGGTCATAAGCCTTGTTGCCCAGCAAGCCATTACAAAGTTCATTATAACGCCCACGAGCAGCGTAAAGCCAAAGGAGTATATCGTGCCGTCCGTAGTTACACCGAACATAGTTCCGAATACAGCCATAAGGATAACAGCCACTATTACGATTGTAAGGTTGGAGTCAAGAATAGCCACAAAACCTCTCTGGAAACCGTTCTTGATAGCGCCGTCAATGGTTCTGCCCGCTTTCAGTTCCTCGCGGATACGCTCGGCGGAAATAACGTTCGCGTCAACACCCATACCTATAGAAAGGATAATACCCGCGATACCGGGCAGGGTAAGCGAAGCGGAATCGTTAAAGGCGAAGAAGCCTGTAATTGCCGCAAGCATACCTGCAACCTGACCTACAAGCGCAATTACCGCAACAAAGCCCGGCAGACGGTAGTAGCCAATCATAAACACCGCAATCACAGCGAATGCGATAACTCCCGCAAGAGCCATAGCGTCGCGCGCGCCTGTTCCCAGAATAGGCGAAATGGTGGAGAGGTTCTCTATCTCCAGCTTAAAGGGCAGCGAACCGCCGTTTATCTTGTTTGCAAGGTCCTGCGCAGGCTGCGGGTCGGTATATTCGTTGGAAGTTATAGTTGCCGTTCCGCCGGTAATTTTCTGGGTTACTTTGGGGGCGGAAATACAGATATCGTCCATCCATATGGAAATCTGTTTTTCAACAAGTCTGCCCGTAGCCTCGGCGAAAGCCTCGCCGCCTGCTTCTGTAAGGTTAAGCACCACAACATACTGGTTTTCTTTCTGATTATACGAAACATAAGCCTGATCAACGTCCTTACCCTCAAGAATTATGTTTTCAGTAACACCTGTGGGAAGTCCGTTTTCATCAACCTCATACTGCTCGCGGAAGGTAAGCAGCGCTGTTTCGCCGATTTCGTTTACCGCCGTCTTGGGGTCAAAATCAGTATCGTCAGCCTGCCACGGGAAACGCACAATAATAGTGTTAGTTGTGCTGTCTGTGTATACCTCATAGTCATTGATGTTTTTGTCGATAAGTCTGGTTTCGATTATCGACTTTGCCGCTTCAAGGTCGCGTTCGGTTATTTCGTTTTCTGCCGCATAATCTTCAGGCACGCCGAAAGTAACGTTAACGCCGCCGCGGATATCAATTCCCCATCTTATATCGTCAATACCCCAAATGATATGCGTTTCCGTGTCACCGTAACGGGTACTTACACCAACGGTTGTCAAAAACGTAAACGCTATAATCAGGATAGCAACAATAAAGAAAACGGGTTTTGTAATTCTGCTTTTCAATTTGTTTCACTCCGTTTCAAAATTGCTTGGCGGTAGCCGCCGCTTATTCAAGACAAGGCATAAAGCTTTGAAAAAGACGATAAAACCTCAGTCTATACCAATTATTTATTATAATATATTTTGTCAAAATAGTCAATAGCAAAACGCAGCTTAAGGTGTAATTTTCTGAAAAACTGCCGCTGCATTTTTGGATAATTACAGCAAAAAAACAAATAAAGCCGTTTTTCGCTTGACTTTTATTATAAATAGTAGTACAATATAGATTAACCGTTGAAAACGGCGGCAGGAAGCTATACGCTGCGGCATACCGGTATGTATGCGGGCGTTTTGTGACAGGTCATATCCGTAAAACGGCAACACAGCTTAATCTTTTGGAGAAAACGCACCGTTCCCAATTTGCGGGAATTTGCACCTATCCGAAAGAAATAAAAAATGAACGGCGGGGCATTTGTTCAGCCCTGTTAGGAAAGGAAGTTCACAATGATTAAAGTAACACTGGCAAACAACGAAGTAAAAGAGTTTGAGTCCGCTCTGCTTGCATTTGATGTTGCAAGGGAAGCCGGCGAAGCAAAGACCGCCTGCCTTGCGGAAATTGACGGCACAGTGTGCGACCTGCGCACCGTTATCGACAAGGACTGCACCGTAAAATTCCTCACCTTTGCGGACGAGCAGGGAAAACGCTGCTTCAATCATACCGCTTCGCATATCCTTGCGCAGGCAGTAAAAAGGCTTTACCCCAACACAAAGCTTGCAATAGGACCCGCTATCGAAAACGGATTTTACTATGATTTCGATTTTGAAGAGCCTATAAACGCCGACGCGCTGCCCAAAATCGAAGCAGAAATGAAAAAAATTGTAAAGGAAGCCATCAGACTTGAGCAGTTTACAATGACTCCCGATGAAGCTATAAAGTATCTTGAAGAACAGGGCGAACCTTATAAGGTTGAGCTTTGCCGCGAGCACGCCGACAAGGGCGAGGCAATCAGCTTTTTCAGACAGGGCGATTTCACCGACCTCTGCGCAGGTCCGCACATGATGTCCACCTCCCCGATTAAGGCGTTCAAACTTACCTCCGCAACAGGCGCGTACTGGCGCGGCAGCGAAAAGAACAAAATGCTTACCCGTATCTATGGTACGGCCTTCCCCTCAAAGGACGAGCTTAACAGCCACCTCACTGCTCTTGAAGAAGCCAAGAAGCGCGACCACAACAAAATAGGCAGGGAGCTTGAATATTTCACAACCGTTGATGTTATCGGTCAGGGTCTGCCTGTGCTGCTGCCAAAGGGCGCAAAGGTTGTTCAGATTTTGCAGCGCTGGGTTGAAGACGTGGAGTACAAGCACGGCTGTCTGCTGACAAAAACTCCGCTTTTCGCAAAGCGCGAGTTCTATAAAATTTCGGGACACTGGGATCACTACCTTGATGGTATGTTCATCATGGGCGACCCCTACGATGAGGAAAAGGAATGCTTCGCGCTGCGCCCGATGACCTGCCCGTTCCAGTATCAAGTATTTCTTAACAGACAGCGCAGCTACCGCGACCTGCCAATGCGTCTTACAGAAACCTCAACCCTGTTCAGAAATGAGGACAGCGGCGAAATGCACGGTCTTATCAGGGTAAGACAGTTTACAATTTCCGAGGGTCACTATATCCTCCGCCCCGAACAGCTTGAAGAAGAATTTGCACACTGCCTTGAGCTTGCAAAATATATGCTTGGCACGGTAGGTCTGCTTGAGGACTGCACCTTCCGCTTCTCCCAGTGGGATCCCGCAAACCCCAAAAACAAGTACGAGGGTACGGCAGAGCAGTGGGAAACCGCACAGGCTACAATGAAAACTATACTTGACAACCTCGGTGTTGAATATACCATAGGCATAGACGAGGCTGCGTTCTACGGACCAAAGCTTGATATCCAGTATAAGAACGTATACGGCAAGGAAGATACCCTTGTAACAATCCAGATTGATATGCTGCTTGCAGAAAGATTTGGCATGGAATATGTTGATACAGACGGCACAAAGAAACGTCCCTACATTATCCACCGCACATCACTTGGCTGCTTTGAGAGAACTCTTGCATATCTGCTTGAAAAATACGCAGGCGCGCTGCCGTTGTGGATGTCGCCTGAGCAGGTTCGTATTCTCCCAATTACCGACAGAGCAAAGGAATACGGCGAAAGCATTTCCGAAAAGCTTGAAAGCATGGGTATACGCACCTCCGTTGACAACAGAAACGAGAAAATCGGCTGGAAAATCCGTCAGGCACAGATTGAGAAGATACCCTATTTCTTCATCGTAGGCGATAACGAGGTTGAAGCTAATACTGTTGCACTGCGCTCACGCAAGGACGGCGACCTTGGCGTTTCTCCGCTTGACGAGGTAATAAGCAAAATTGTTACAGAAAACGCGGCAAAGACCAGATAATTACAGATACAGAGAGGTAATCATATTATGGCTAACCATCTTACACCCGAAGAATTGAAAACCTTCAATCATGCGCTTGAAGAAAAAATCTCCGCGGCGGTGGGAGATAACAGCAAATGGAAGGCAGTGCTTCCCGACCTTATGGCAGCAGACGTTTTTGTTGTGGCACATGTATCGGACAAGCCTGATGCAAACGGAAACAAAATGCTCAACCTGCTCTCCATGACCAACAAGGAAGGTCTGCGCGCAATCCCGTTCTTTACTTCGCCCAAAACAATGAGCGTTCTTGCGGGTCCGCAGAAAAAAACCTTTAACTGCATGAAGCTGAATACTGTAAAGCTTTTTCAGGCAATAAAGGGCAAAACCGCGCTGCTTAACCCAGGTACGCCAAGCTGCTCCAAAATCTTTACACCGTTTGAAACAAACCTGCTTGTAATGGAAAACCTTGACAAGCTGCCAAAACCTGCCGCAAAAAACACCGCTGAACAGACAGCAAGTGAAATAACGACAGAAGAAACAAAATAAACCAACGGGGCGGCGGAGAGTAAAATTCTCCGCCGCCTTTGGTCACAAGTCGTCAGCGTCCTGCACAGGCTTTTCATAGGGGTTTTCGGGTACGCCTGTATACATTCCCTGCGGGTCGGTTCTTGCCGATTTCATCGACAAAAATCCCTCCAGCCGCTTGTTTATACGCTGTATCTTTTCGGGGGAAGGCTTATCATTCATTACATAATCTTTCCTCTCTGAATAAATAAGGGCGCGCGGGACTTCCGCTGCGCCCTTTTATATTCTGCGCACCACTGCGCTTTTTAATCCGCGCTATTTTTTGCGCATATCATTGGCGGTATATACCACCTCGGCGTAAATCGCCGCAACAATCTGATAAAGCTCCTTGGGAATGGTTTCGCCCGCGTTGAGCATAACAAGCAGAGCGGCTATACTGTCATCACGATATATCGGTACTCCCGACTCATCTGCAATGTTGACAATGCGCTGCGCCAACTCGCCAAGTCCCGACGCAACCACAACCGGAGCATAGTTCATATCGGGGTTATATTTAAGCGCCACGGCCGCGTTCTGCCCATATGCGCGCTTGTTGTTTGCAGGCGGCTTTGAATGTTTTGCGGACATTATACAATCTCCTTTCTTATACTCTTGTGTTAAGCGTTGTGCGCTTATCCACTATTTTGGGGAATATCTCGGTAAGATTATGCGGAGTTTTAAGCGGCGCAGTTTCAAATGCGCGCGTAGTATATCCAATATTGCGGATAACCTTGTTTATCCTCTCCTTCATCGGGTCAACCTCTTTTTCAAAACGCGGAGGATAAAGCAGCGCAAGATTAACCTCATCGCCAAGCGCGTACATATCAACCTCAAAGCGGCCGATGCTTTCAACATCAAACGTAAGAAACAGGTGGTAGTTTCTCTGCGTTCCAGGTGTGTTGTTTGGATTGTTTTCATCATTATCAACCCAAAGCTCGCCAAACGCCTTTGTGCCGTCAACATCAAGCGGAAGTATATAGTGCGCAAGCGGTGTGAATACGCCGGGCGCGTTAAGCAGACTTTGCAGCAGATTTGTAGCATTGAAGCTGTCAAGCGATTTAAGCGCAGGGTGATTTATATTCTGCTGAATAAACTCTGTAAGGCTGTCAAGCGTTGAACTTACAGGCGGACGGACGCCGTGCTGCGGAAGCTCATTTCTAAGCGCCATCTGCTCTATAACCTCCACAAAAGCGCCGTAAAGCCGCTCTCTTACAGGGATATCAGGCATGGAACGCAGCATTTCATTAAGCTTGTCTATTACCTCTTGTATGGTGTTAAGCTTTGCAAAATCTGCCTCAAACGCTTTGTATTGCTCGCCTGTTTCATCATGGACAAACAAACCCTCAACAAGCCCCTTAAGCGCGTCAGTGCCGCTCAGCTTTCCGCGGGAATATGCAGCCAGTATGCTTTCTATATTGTAACCGCTGTGCTTAAGGAGAGGCATAAAGCTTTTTTCGCTCATACTGTCAAACAAAAATTTATTGTAGCCTGTCAATATGTCTTCGGCATTTTCGCCAAATTCTCCCTCTCCCGTTTCAGCAAACTGCCGAACTTCTTCGCCAGAACCAACAAAATTTGAATTTTTGTCTGTCAAATTGCCCTCAAGAGGTTGATTTTGTGAAAGATTTGTAGTATAATTATCTAAAGGTGTATCCGCACCTGGCTTGTTAATGTCGCTTTTTGAGAAAAGCGCCGAATAAAGCCGCTGAAATGAGTTCTTAAGAGAATCTCTCAATGTGCCGGAGGATATCTGCGAAAGCAGCAGGTTGAAGTACTCCTTGCACATATACGGGCTGTTGTTGTACCTTGACAGATTATGTACTATCAAGGGGATAAGCATTTGGGTCTTGTCATCGTTAAGCAGGCTGCCGTTTACGTCTTTAAGAATCGCAAGCGTCTGGGATTTGAGATAATCGAAATAATTTTCGGCATCGTCAGCACCCCACTGCTGCGATAAATCCATAAGCTTGGCAGAAAGCTTTTCGTTGGGAGAAAAATACTCCGACAGGAATTTCATATTGGCACGCAGTGCGCCAAGTATCTCACCCTTGTTCTGTGCAAAGTTAAGCGATTTCAGCAGATTGCCTATAAGCTCTTTTGTGGCGGGGTCTGTGGTGGTTTTTGCAACCTCTCGCAGAACATCATAAAACTCATGACCGCTGAACATCGTGTTCTGCTGCTCTTGATTTTGTATCTCCTCCACAAGCTGGTCAGGGGTGACGTAAAGTTCCTGTGCAAGGTCCTCAAGTTTTCCGTACAGCTCTGTATGTCCTGTGATAAGCGCTTGATTAAGCACCTCAACATTGAGCAGGTCTTTAAGCGTTTCAACCGCAAGGGTCGGGTCTTTGGCAACCTGAACCGACAGCGGTATAAGCTCGCGGTTGCCCATCTCAAGACGGCTGCGCGTACCCGCGTCAGCAGAACCTCCTGAGCCGCCAACACCAGTAAGCTTTACAACATCAAACGGCTCGGTGTTTTCGTCCATGGGGCGGGAACTGTAGTTATAGTTTTTGGCGGTTATTGGATTATTTATCTGAGGAATTTGTGCCATCGGCTTCACTTCCTTTCAATAGTATCTTCTACTATTGTAGCATAAATTCTCGGAATAATAAAGTATTTTTTGAAATATTTTTGCAAAGCAAAATAAAATAATGGATTTTGTGCAGTAATGCACATCGGAAAGGACTGTTATTATGGCAAGAATCGAACCCGGAATGGAAGCAATGCTTGATATGTACTTCTATGAAACAAACTCACTTCTTGAGCAGCTTGACGAAATTCTGCTGCGAACAGAGCAGGCAAACTGCTTTGACAGTGAGGATATCAAGGAGATTTTCCGCATAATGCACACAATCAAAGGCTCCTCCGCAATGATGGGCTTTGATAACCTGTCGGTGCTTGCGCATAAGGCTGAGGATATGTTCTTCGTAATCCGTGAGAACCCCGACCTGATTACCGACGTTAGCTTTGTATACGACCTGGTATTTCAGGTTTCCGACTCCTACAAGGCGCAGATTGAGGCTATTCAGGGCAACGAGAACGGCGAGTTTGAAAGCATGGATTTCTCCGACCTTATCGACAAGCTGCTTAAAGCGCGCGATGTGCTTCTTGGACAGGAAACCGCAGCCGCCGAGCCGGCGAAAGCAGCAGAAGCACCCGCAGCTGCTGCGTCAGACGCGCCTGCCGCAAACGACGGCAAAACCGTTGTAAGAGTATTTTTTGAGGACGGCTGCCAGATGGAAAATCTGCGCGCGTTCCTGCTTGTTAATACGATAAAGGACGAATGCTCCTACATTGAGTATGAGCCTGCGGACGTTGAAACCAATCCCGAAACATCAAAAACGATTATTGAGAAAGGCTTCCTTATCAAGTTCACCGCTATTGACAATGTTGATTATGTTGTCAAGCAGATTGAAAGCGCGCTGAATGTTCAGTCCTACGAGATACTCTCCGTTGCGTCCGAAAATCAGACTGCCGAAAGCAAGCCCGCTGCCGCTCCTTCCACAGAAGTAGCAAAACCCGAGCCTGTAAAAACCGAAGCAGCACCTGCAGCAAAGGAACCCTCCATAGAAAAAGCGCAGGCTGCCGTTGAAAAGGCACAGTCCTCCACGGGCGGCGTACAGCAGGTGCAGAAACAGAACCTTATCAGCGTAAACCTTGCAAAGCTGGACGCACTGCATGATATTGTCGGTGAGATTATAACCACAGAATCCATGGTTATTTCCAACCCCGACCTTGAGGGTCTGGAACTTGAAAGCTTCAGCAAGGCGGCAAGACAGCTGAGAAAGCTTACAAGCGAGCTTCAGGATACCGTAATGTCCATCAGAATGGTGCCGCTTGCAGGCGTATTCCAGAAGATGAACAGAATTGTCCGCGATATGAGAAAAAAGCTTGACAAGAACGTCGATTTTGTTATCGAGGGCGAGGATACCGAGGTTGATAAATCCATCGTGGACAGCCTGCAAGACCCGCTTATGCACCTTGTAAGAAACTGCATGGACCACGGCATTGAAGAAAATGTGCAGGATAGAATTGCCGCAGGAAAACCCGAAAAGGGTACGCTAAGACTTGCCGCAACAAACAGCTCGGGCGAGGTTATAATCACCATTTCCGATGACGGCAGGGGTATAGACCCTGAAAAAATTATGGCAAAGGCGAAAAAGCAGGGTTTGCTGACAAAGCCCGAAAGCGAATATACCACCAAGGAAATACAGAATATGATTCTGCTGCCCGGCTTCTCCACTAACGAGCAGGCAACCGAGTTCAGCGGCAGAGGCGTTGGCATGGACGTTGTTAAGGCTAACGTTGAAAAGTGCGGCGGCTCTATCAATATAGACAGCCAGAAGGGCAACGGCACAACCTTTACAATCAAAATCCCGCTGACGCTTGCCATCATTGATGGTATGGAAGTAACCTGCGGCGACCTGGTGTTCACAGTGCCTATTTCCACAATCCGCGAAAGCTTCAAGGCGGAGGAAAGTCAAGTTATCCGCGATACCGACAACAACGAGATGATTATGATAAGAGGTATCTGCTACCCGATACTGAGAATGCACGAGAAATTTGGCATAGAAACACAGGTAACAGAACTTACGGACGGTATTCTGCTTCTGGTGGAAACAGAAAACAAGAGCGTATGTATTTTCGCCGACAAGCTTATAGGCGAGCAGCAGGTGGTTGTTAAGCCGTTCCCGAAATATCTTGCAAGATACAACATCAAGAGTAAGGGACTTTCGGGCTGCACCATAATGGGCGACGGCAGCATTTCGCTTATCGTTGACACCAATACGCTCATCGGATAAACAGGAGGACAGATATATGACAAACGATGTAATTAAAGAAGCTGTTGCAAGACAGCAGTCGGGAGATAAAAAGGCCTCCGCCGAAAAACGTATTCTTGGTAAGGTTATGACCTTCTATGTCGGAGAACAGGTTTACGGCGTGGAAATCAATGATGTGGTTGAAATTATCGAAGTGCCGCAGATTACAAAGGTTCCTGGTCTGCCTAACTACATAAAGGGCATTATCAACGTGCGAAGCAAGGTTGTACCCGTAATTGATATAAGGCTGCGCTTCGGCAAGGAGGAGATACCTTATACAAGCAGAACCTGCACCATAATTCTCAGCCGCGATGATATCTCGGTTGGCGTTATCGTTGACAGTGTTGCAGACGTTGAGGATATATTTGCAAACGATATAACCGCCACACCCGATAACCGTTCGGTAAACACAAACGCGTTTATTCAATATATGATACGCTCGGGCGAAAATGTAAAGCTTATCCTTGATGTGGAGAAGCTGCTGAACGACGAGGTGTAATATGGAGCTTACCGACCGCGAGTTTGAGCGCCTTGTAAAATTCATGCACGATAATTACGGCATCAACCTCTCTGCCAAAAGGGTGCTTATTCAGGGGCGTCTGTGCAATATGCTGAGAGAGCGCGGGTTCAAAACCTATACCGAATACCTTGACGCCGTTATGTCCGACGGGTCGGGGGCAGAGGTAACCACGATACTGAATAAGCTTACCACCAACCACACCTACTTCATGCGCGAGCCGGAGCATTATACATACCTTAAGGACGTTATACTTCCTTATATCACGGCAAACGCAAAAACGCGCGACATACGGATATGGAGCGCAGGCTGTTCTTCGGGAGAGGAATGTTATACAACCGCAATGCTGCTTGACGAATATTTCGGCAAGGAAAAAGCGTGCTGGAATACAAAGATACTGGCAACCGATATCTCCAACAGCGTTATGGACAAGGCGAAGCTTGGCATATACGGCGAGGAAGGCATGAAAGGTCTTAGCCCCGAATGGAAGAAAAAATATTTCAAACCTCTGGGCGATGGAAAGTATGAAATATGCGACGCCATCAAAAAAGAGATTATTTTCAAGCCGTTTAACCTTATGCAGCCTATGCCAACAGAGTATAAAATGCGCCCGTTTGACTTAGTATTCTGCCGCAATGTTATGATATACTTCGACCAGCCCACAAAAAATGCACTGGTGAATAGGTTTTATGACGTTGTTAAGCCGGGGGGGTATTTCTACATCGGCCACGCAGAAAGCGTGCAGCGCAACACATCACAATTTGAATACATAAAGCCTGCGATATATCGCAAGCCTATAAAGTAATTTGGGGAGTCCGGCTATGAAAAAAATTAAACTGCTGGTTGTTGACGACTCTATACTGTTCCGCGAAGTTCTTG
Organism: uncultured Ruminococcus sp.; assembly: GCA_964557825.1. Lineage (GTDB taxonomy): Bacteria > Bacillota > Clostridia > Oscillospirales > Ruminococcaceae > CAG-115. The sequence continues at coordinate 13,019 of CAZLBL010000004.1, read as the reverse complement.
CACGATATGTGCAGAAGAATGAGCAGATTGATATAGTCGGAACGGCGGGCGACGCCTACTCGGCGCGCGATATGATAGAAAAGTATGAGCCGGACGTAATGACGCTTGATATTGAAATGCCGCGCATGGACGGTATCGCCTTTCTTAAAAAGCTTCTGCCGCAGTATTATCTGCCCACGCTGGTGATTTCATCTTCGTCGGATAAGCAGGCGGAAGCGGTAGCCGCAGGCGCTTCGGAGTTTATTGCAAAACCGCAGACGCGTACGCCAACCGAGATGCAGCGCTTCGCCGATATGGTATGCGACAGCATTAAAAAGGCATACTCCAAGCGCAATATAGCCAAAATAGCGGAAAGAAAAAAGCCCGCGCGCGATATTCTGCCGCCGCAGGGTTCAGAGCTGCACCGCATTGTACAGATGCAGTCGTCAAAATCCACCGAGCCTAAACTTTCGGCGCAGGGCGGACATATAAAAAACAGCAATACCGTTATCGCGCTCGGCGCTTCCACGGGCGGCACAGAAGCACTGGAGCAGGTTATCAAAAGCTTTCCCGAGGATATCCCGCCTGTTATCGTGGTTCAGCATATGCCAGCAGGCTTTACAAAGCTTTACTCTGAAAGGCTTGACCGCGGCTGCCGCGTAACCGTAAAGGAAGCGGAGGACGGCGACAGACTTCGCAGCGGACTTGTTATAATCGGCGCGGGTGAACACCATCTGAGGTTGTGCAAGGACGCACGGGGCTACTACATCTCCTCCAAAAAGGGAGAAAAGGTATCGGGGCACTGCCCATCTGTTGATGTAATGTTTCAAAGCGTGGCAGAAGTTGCAAAGGGCAGCGCAATCGGCGCTATTCTCACAGGAATGGGCAAGGACGGCGCAGAGGGTCTGCTTAAAATGAAGGAAGCGGGCGCATTTACAATAGGACAGGATAAGGAAACCTGCGTTGTCTATGGTATGCCGATGGAAGCTTTCAAGCTTGGTGCGGTTACGGTTCAGGCGCCGCTTTACAGAATAGCCGATATAATCATAAAAAGGCTGTCATAGCAAAAGCATTAAACAAATTTAACAAGCAAAAAATCCAAAGAGGAATTATCCCCTTTGGATTTTTTTGTATATCACGCCTTGTGCTGCACTATATCCTTAACTATCTCGGACGCGATTATAAGTCCCGCCGTTCCCGGCACAAATACCGCGCTTGCAGGAATGCTCCTGCGGTGAGGATTATCCTCTTCAGATTTAAGCGCCTGTATAGGTTCTTCCTTGGAATATACCACCTTAAGCCGCTTCACACCGCGCTTTTTAAGTTCCTGCCGCATTACCCTTGCAAGCGGACAGACCGAGGTTTTGTAGATATCCGAAACCTCCAGCATGGCGGGGCAAAGCTTGTTGCCTGTACCCATGCTGCTGATTATAGGCACACCCTCGCGCTGAGCCTTTACAACAAGCTCTATTTTCGCGGTTACCGTATCCACCGCGTCAGCAACATAGCTGTACTGCGTAAAATCAAAGCTGTCTGAATTTTCGGGCAGAAAAAAGCAATCATGCACAATAACCTCGCACTCGGGGTTTATCTGCAGGATACGCTCGCGCATTGCCTGTGCCTTGGGCTTTCCAACCGTGCCGGACAACGCCTCAAGCTGACGGTTAAGATTTGTGATATCCACCGCGTCGCTGTCGATAAGAGATATATGACCTACGCCGCTGCGTGCCAGACCCTCCGCTATATAGCTGCCAACGCCGCCAACGCCGAATACCGCAACATTGGCGCTTTGCAGCCTTTCCATTCCGTCCGCGCCGAAAATCCGCGCCGTGCGGGAAAATCTTCCTTCCATATCAGCCTTCCTTTGTCGGCTTAACATGATACCTGTCGGCTGTTACGCCATCTATTGCATTGATAAACTCCGTAAATTTTTCAAAGCCATAATTTCTGAAATCAAAGCCGTCAAAATTCTTCTTCAATTGAACGCCAAGCGCTCTAACGCTGCGGCTTCCGCCGCTGTTTGCAAAATCAATTACAAACTGCTCTATTTCCTCCGTCTGCTTTGCAAAGGCTTCATCAAGGTGCAGCTTGTTTGACTTTATCACAATGCCTTTCATCTCCGCTGCAAGCTTTTTCATGGTTGTTATGCCAAGCTGCTTAAGAGTTCCCTTGCCGTATTTTTCATCAAGCGTTTTAATGAGCGCCGACCATGCCGCGCCCTTTTCAGCGTTTGCCACAAAATTAAGCACATCGCGGCGCACTGAATTTATATCAGGCTTTGCGGGCAGCGGCTCAACAATTATTTCCTCGCCCTCGGTAGCGGGTATCTGCGCGGTTTCTTCTGCCTGCTGCTCCTGCTGAACAACAGGCTCTGCAACGTCATCATTTTCCTGCTCGCTTACAATTGCGGCATAGATGAGGTTGCGCTTAACTATAACCCCACTTATTGCCGCAAGCATGGATTTATAATCGGCAAAGCCAAGCACAGTGCAATATCCCTTGCCAAACCTGCTTATCATAAGATTGTTAAGCTGACCTATATTTCCGCCATGAGGCATAAATTCCGCAGCATATGCCCGTACAGCCTCGGCTGCCTTGTCCGCAGTGATTTCCTCCGGCTCGGCAGCGGGCGCGTCCTCCTTAAGGAAAATCAGATTGCTGTCTGCGGAAACGGTTTCGACAGAAGCCAGCGCCGCATGAAAATCATCAAAGCCAAGCGTGCGGTAATAGCTTTTACCGTATTTTCCGATGAGATGGTTGTTAAGCTGACCGATATTTCCGCCCTTGGGGGAGTTTTCACGCGCGTATGCGGTAACCTCCTCAGCAAATACCTCCGCGCTAAGCTCCGCAGCGGACGTTTCGCTTAACTCCACTGTTGTGCCAGAACGTCTGAAGCAATTGTGCTTATCAATAAACTTTGCAAACCGCTTTGAGCCAAAGCGCGAAAAATCAATCTTGCCAAACCTTGCCGCAACATAGCTTTCAATCTTCATCATGTTGTCGCTCTGCGGCGCATACTCGCTGAAATAATCCTTTATCGCTGAAACAACCTGCTGCTCGTTTACCTCATCGGCATTAACAACAGGGGCGGGAAACTCCGCCTTTTTCTTGCGCAGCGATACAAAGGTATTGCTGCGGCGAAGCTCCTTAAAGCTGTCAATAAAGGAAGAAAAACGCTTATAGCCAAGCTCGTCAAAATTGATGTTGCCAAAGCGTGAAGTAAGCACCGCGTTTATCCTTGCAAGGTCTATGCGCTCTCCATCATGCTCGGTTACATAGTCCAGCACCGTCTTGCGCATGGATTTTTCATCAGGCGCGCCCTCTGGTTCACAAAGCTGATTAAGATAGCTGAAATGATGACAGCTTACCGTAAACGCCCGCGGAGTTTTAAGCTCGCCTATGCCCACAACAAGCTTTCCCGCCTCGCGAAGTCTTATAGCAAGGCGCGTAAAATCGCTGTCGCTTGTGACAAGCACAAAGCCGTCAACATTGCCCGTATAAAGGATATCCATAGCGTCAATAATCATGGAAAAATCCGTTGCGTTCTTTCCCGCCACATAGCAGGTCTGCTGCACGGGCATTATTGAATAGTTTATCGCCGCATTGTGCCAGCCGTTTCCGCCCTTTTCCCAGTCGCCGTAAACGCGCTTGTAAGTAGGATTGCCGTACTTTGCGGTTTCCTGCATGATAAACTGCGCGTATTTTGCGGATACATTATCGCTGTCGATAAGCACCGCAAGTCTTTTTTCTTCTGACATTGTTACCTCTGTTTCCGTATCGACCGTACGGTCTTTTTTCCGCCGCTCTTATTTCGCGCCGAATGACCTGAGAACCTCGGCGGTCTGTTCACAGTTTTTCATTTCTGCAAGCTGAAGAGCAGTTTTTCTGTCTTTGTTGAGAATATTTGGATTTACACCGTGTGCCAGCAGGAATTTAACACCGTTTGCGTTGTTGTTTTCCGCATAAATATGCAAAGTGGGATAACGCGCACCCTCTTCGCAGCCGAAATCAACCCCGCCCTCAACAAGAAGCTGATAGAAACGCTCGTCCGAAAAATCCTGTAAAAGCGCGTTGCCAAAGCTTTTTATCTCCTTATCGAACTGCCCACGGCAGTTATCGAAAATAAATCTGACGATATCGTAACGATTGTTTCTGAAAGCCGTAATCAGCGGACTGAAATTGCATGACGGCTTCTTGCTGATGTCTGCACCCTTTTCAAGACGAAGCGGATCAGGTGTATTCCGTGAGAGAAAAAACGGAACATTTCAAAGCCAAGCGCGTCATATTCGCTGTCACAAACCAACGCTCCGGTATAATCCACAGTGCTGCCGTCAACTATAAATAACTTAGACGAGCAGGATTGATTTCCGCCCCTTGTGCAGCAAAAAATTGCTTCCCTGCCATTGGCAGCTTTTCTGATAAGTGCCGTTAAACATTCGCTGAACTCGGTTTCTGTCATCATTGTTACCCCCGCTGCTGTATTGCGCCGTATTGGTCTTTCGCCCTTGCTATTGAACACGCAGACATGAATAACAAGATGATGTCCGCCCTCCGGCAGACCCTCACCGCGCACGGCAGTCTGAGCTGTTTTTTGGCGGTTGATGTCGTAAACGTCCCAAAGCTCCATAAAATTCTCCTCAAATAGCAACGGGAATTTTATCGGTAAATTCGTGATACTTATAATCCACCGCAGTAAAGCTGTCCTTTGTGAATTTATAAAAATCCGTAATATCCTCAACCTGCATTTTGGGCGCAGGGAACGGCTTTTTCTCAATCATTTTCTTTACCGCGTCAACATGGCGGTCGTAAATATGCGCGTCCGCGATAACATGGACAAGTTCGCCCGCCTCAAAGCCGCTTGCCTTTGCAAACATTATAAGCAGCGCGGCATACTGGCACACGTTCCAGTTGTTGGCGGTGAGCATATCTTGGCTTCGCTGATTTAGTATGCCGTTAAGCTTGTTTCCCGATACGTTGAATGTCATGGAATAGGCGCAGGGCGCAAGTGCCATTTCGCTAAGTTCTGAATGATTGTACATATTGGTCATAATACGGCGGCTTGCAGGATTGTGCTTAAGGTCGTAAAGCACTTTGTCAACTTGGTCAAAATCGCCCTCCGGATAGTGATGCTTTGCGCCCAGCTGATAGCCGTAAGCCTTGCCGATTGTGCCGTTTTCGTCCGCCCATGCGTCCCATATATGCGAATTAAGGTCGGCAAGGCGGTTGGATTTTTTCTGATAAATCCAGAGGATTTCGTTTATGGCAGAGCGATAATAAACCCTGCGCAACGTCATTATCGGGAACTCCTTTTGCAGGTCATAGCGGTTTACAATGCAGAATTTCTTTATCGTGTGCGCAGGAACACCGTCCTCCCAATGCGGACGAACGTCCTGTCCCTCGTCCGAAACGCCGTTTTCAAGAATATCACGGCAATTCTGTATAAAAAGCTCGTCTGCAAGGCTCATAAAAAAGCTCCTCCTCTTTATCTGACAAGGGCGGAATTGCTCCCGCCCCTGAATGTTTGCTTACAGTCTTCCAAAGATGGAGGAAGCAGTAAAGTCTATATCCGCATATTTAACACTCTCAAACATCGAAAGTCCCGTTGTTTCGCACATATTGTAAACCTTGATGTCATTTGCTGCGGCATAATCGCGCACGCGCTGCATAAGCTGCCTTGCCTTTTCGGGGAAAGCTGTAACCGCGCCCTCTGCGGCAATTCTTCCAACGCCGTCTGCGTCAAGCTCAAGCGGGAAAATTCCGTCAAAGCCGTAAATATAAATCTCGCTGAAGCCTATATAAATCGCAAGCTGTATCATCTGGTACATGGTAATTATCTGCGCGGTTTCATAGCTGCCCGCAACTGACTGAAGCGTAGGCAGACCGTCAACAAGTCCATTTCCCAAAGGATTAAGATAGGTCGGTTTTTTCTTGAACTTATCCTCAAACACCTTTACATCGGCATTTACAAAGCACTCCATGCCCTCTATATACTTTCCGTTGCCAAGATAAGCCTTGGGGTCTGTCAGCAGGTAATAGGCAGGGCGCTGCGGAGTTCTGGAAAAGAAATCGCAGAAGCCGTCGCAGGCAAAGGTCCATTCGTTCATAAGCACGTTAAGCTCGTCAAGCTTCGCGCCTGTGCTGCCGAGAATAAAACAGCGCTGACCCTTCATCTTGCCCTTGTAGGCTGAAAGCTGCTGTGCCGTTGAAGCCTCCATACCGCTGTAACGCTTGTTATCTGCGGCAATAGCGGCGGTTATCTTCTTGTTTGCCATGTTGAAGCCAAAGCCTGTCGGCTCGTTCATTTCGCAGTAGTCGCGCTCGGTATAGCCGCACTGGGTTTTCAGCGCGATTGCAATACCCGCAGAAGTTCCCATAACCTTGTCCATTGCCGCAAGCTGAATTTCGGAAATATAGAACGGCGCAAGAATAAGCGCATAGAAAGCGTTAGCCTTGCCTTTAAGCTCCTCTATAAATCTTACAGAGCCGTCCTCGCAGACCTTATCCTGCTCGGTGGTTACGCGGAACGCAATTTCTGGCACCTTAACGCTTTTTCCGCGCAGCGCGTTTATTGTTTCCATAAGAACGGCATAATCCTCGTCACCTGCGATAACTGCAAGCTTTCGCTGACCGATAACCTCGATATTTTTAATAAGGTAGCTTTTGTATGCGGAGGATTTTCCGCTGCGTATTTTCGCGTCATGCAGATAGGTATAATAATCCATTGTGCACCTCCGTTTATTCGCTTAGCATAAACATATTGTAGATTACCTTGATAGCCTTTTCAAAATCTGCACTTTCTATACCTACTATAATATTAAGCTCGCTTGAACCCTGGTCTATCATTCTTATATTGATATTTGCGTGGGAAAGCGCCGCAAAAACTCTTGTGGCAACGCCCTTAACGCCGCTCATGCCTCTGCCAACAACAGCAATCAGCGCAAGGCCGTCAATAATCTCGAAATGGTCGGGCTTTACAACCTCAATAAGGCGCTGTGAAAGCTTTTCGCGCTGACCGTCAAGCTCATGAGAATTTACAATAACGCTTACGGTATCAATACCTGTGGGCATATGCTCGGGGAAAATTCCGTGGTTTTCAAGCACCTGAAGCAGCCTGCGCAGGAAGCCCTTGTGGCTATTCATTCTGTCCTTTTCTATGGAGATTACGGAGAAATCCTTCTTGCCCGCGATACCTGTTATAATATGCTCTGCGGGAGGGTTTTTCTCGGAGGGAACTATCAAAGTTCCTGCGTCCTCGGGGGCGTTGGTATTTTTGATATTGATGGGAATACCCGCGCTTCTTACGGGGAACACAGCGTCCTCATGCAGAACATTAAATCCCATATACGAAAGCTCGCGCAGCTCGCTGTATGTAATAACGCTTATACCTGCGGGATTATCCACAATTCTTGGGTCGGCTACAAGAACGCCGCTTACGTCCGTCCAGTTTTCATACATGGAAGCGCACGCCGCCTTTGCAACAACCGAGCCTGTAAAATCACTGCCGCCGCGCGAAAACGTCTTTATCGTGCCATCGGGCATAGCGCCGTAAAATCCGGGAATTACCGCCTTTTCGGTTTTATCAAGCATAGCGCCAAGGCAGGCGTTTGTGATATCATCATCAAAATTGCCCTTGTTTGTGAAGAAAATCGCCTTTGCCGCGTCAATAAAATCAAAGCCGAGGTATTTTGCAAGAATCATACCATTAAGATATTCACCGCGGCTTGCGGCATATTCTCTGCCTGCGGCGGCTTTGAAGTTTACGCCGATTTTGCTGAACTCCTCGCTTAAATCAAAGGTAAGACCAAGGTCGGAAATGATACCGTTGAAGCGCTCCTTGATAGGCTGAAAAGCCTTGTCAAAATCCTCGCCGTTCTGTACGCCGTCATAGCAGGCATACAGCATATCGGTAACCTTGATATCGTCCGGGTATCTTTTTCCGGGCGCAGAGGGAACAACATAGCAGCGCTCGGGATCGGAATGAATAATATCCGCAACCTTTCTGAACTGCTTTGCATCGGCAAGAGAGCTTCCGCCAAACTTAACAACTTTGCTCATAATAATATATTACCTTTCTGTTTGTTTTTTTACATATATATTTAATCATAACATATTTTTATGTAAAATGCAATAGAAAATGCAAAAAATAAAGGCTCAACCTTAAAATTGAGCCTTACATACCATTACAAATAACGCTGTATTGTATCGTTATCTTTTAATGCGGATTCAAGTATTCTGCTAAGCACAGATGTATAACCCTTTCCCAAAGACTTAGCTTTTCTTAATGCCTGCGGAGATAACCTCAAAGTAACATTTTGCTTGTTGCGCTCGCGGTGATTAACTTCAGAAGCGCGTCTGAATTGCTTAAGCTGTTCTTCGGTCAGTTCGGGGCTGTCCTCGTCAAAAACAATGGGTGCTTTATCCATTTCTTTAAGCATTAAAATCTGCTCTTCGGTGAGTTTGTCACCCTTGTGCAAAGTTTCATAAACCATCATAATACATTCTCCTTTCTTCTGCGGTTGCTTTTCGTGCCGAAATGATTCTGATTTTTTGTCCTCTTTCAGTATAAACCACCGTTACAATAACCAGAACTTGCTCTATAAAAACCAATGGTAATATAGCGTTCTTCATCAATTGAATGAATCTTATCAAACACTTCAATTCTGTTTTCATCACAAAAAACGAATTTTGCTGTTGAAAAACTTATCTTATGCTTTATTATATTTATTTGCTCTTTATTATCGTCCCATTCAAAAACCATAGCATTTATCCCTTTCCCTGATAACATTATACCATATTGCATTGCAAATTGCAACACATTTTCAGAAAAAACTCCCCATCTAAAGCACAATACCTAAAAAAATTCAAAAAAATTCAAAAAAATTTTCTGAAAACGCTAAAGTTTTTGGGAGAATCAACCGATATAATATACGTGATAGCTGAAAGACACAAATCTTTTAAGCTGGTCGTTTTGCATGGCAGTCCCAAGTGTACATAAGGACAGTCGGTGCGGGGCGGCAAAAACGAAAACAAACAAACCATACGTCCCGACAGGAAAGATTCCGACAACGGGGCGCGAATTTCAAGGAGGAAATTATTATGGCAGGAATGGTAGTACAGCATAACATGAACGCGCTCAACGCGTACAACAAGCTGAACGTAAACGTAAACGGTCTGAAGAAGTCTTCTGAGAAGCTTTCTTCCGGCTACAGAATCAACCGCGCAGGCGATGACGCTGCAGGTCTTGCAATTTCTGAGAAGATGAGATCCCAGATCCGCGGTCTGTCCCAGGCTAAGAGAAACTCTCAGGACGGTATCTCCATGATCCAGACCTACGAGGGTGCTGCTCAGGAAACACACTCCATTCTTCAGAGAATGAAGGAGCTTGCTGCTGAGTCCGCTAACGGTACATACGATAACGCTACTGACCGTGCAGCTATCCAGCTTGAGTTTGATCAGCTGAATGACGAACTCAACCAGATTGCTGATACAGACTTCAACGGCACAATGGCTCTTAACGGCGGCGAAATGGCTGACGGCACTACAGTAACTAATGGCGTTGTTAATTACCAGACGGCGGTTCGTTCTTCTCAGCAGGTTGGTACAGTTGGCGGCTTTGTAAAGGGTATTGGTGTTCGTGATTACAATGACGGCTACCTCGCCACTAATGGTATCACATCTGAAAAAGCAACATTTACCGCTGCTGTTGACTCTGATGGCAAAGTTACATGGACAACAGATGGCAAGGGTACTGTTGGCACACAGGAAAATGGTGGTTTCACATATGAGGGCGTTGCAGTAGCTGTTGATACAACCAAGATTGTAAACGGCGATACAATTGTTCTTGACCTCTCTGCTAAACAGGACGCTAATGCAAAGGTTTCCGCAGTTACAGGTTACAACACCAAGTCCAGCAGCATCGTTGGTGATTCTACTGCTTTGACATTTACAGTTGATACTGGCCTTACCGCAGATGTAATTAAGGCAACACCTGACGTTGCAAATGCGCTTAATGCTCTTAATGGCATGACAATTGAAGAAACAATTGCTGCAAACAAAACAGGGCCTGCAGATGCAACTGCAATAAAGGTAAATGGTATTACTGGTGATAAAGCAGCTGATGTAACACTGATGAAGCTTGATAGCGGAGCTTCTATCACACTTGCTAAGGACGGTAAAACATTCAATTATGTAAACGGCGCCACAACGATTACGCTGGGTGCTTTAAGTTGGACTGAGGCTGATGATGCTCAGGCTGCAGGGGCAACTGTTAAGACAGAAGTTCTTCTTACACAGGCAAGCTACACTGCTCCCAAGAGTTCTGGTGTTGAGTTGGTAGAACCCGATGGTAAGGTTTCTCAGTCCAACTCTTTCACAAACTCTACTGCTATCCTCACCTATGCAGAAAACATCACTCTGCAGACAGGCGCTCGTACAAAGGACAGCGTAAACTTCACATTCAACTACAATCAGGACGGCACAGCAGATATGGGCAACCTTAAGGCTAACCTTAACATTTCTGCTCGTGAAGACGGTCTTAACACCGAGAACCTTTCCCTTGCAACTCAGAAAGACGCTAACTATGCTATCGACCAGATTGACAAGGCAATCAACAAGGTTTCTATGGTTCGTGCTTCCTTCGGTTCTATCCAGAACAGACTGGAACACAAGATTGAGAACCTGACAACAACAAATGAGAACCTGACAGAAGCTGAGTCCACAATCCGTGACACAGATATGGCTTCCGAGATGCTGAACTACACCAAGTACAACATTCTCCAGCAGGCTGCTCAGTCCATGCTTGCTCAGGCAAATCAGCAGCCCCAGAGCGTTCTGCAGCTCCTCGGCTAATAACCGCGCGGCTTAAACGCACAAGGGCAGCTTGACAGCTGACTAGCTACGCACCCCCGATGTATGTCGGGGGTGTTTCTTTGCGCTTAAAAAATGCTTGCCAAATTTATTTAGGTGTGATATAATACATGTATAGAAAAGAAGTAATCAACTGAGTCACTAAATACAACAAACCCCTGTAGCTGCAACTACAGGGGTTTGCTGTGCCTATGGATTTTTTTGGGCTAGTTATCGGGTGTCGTGTCTGTCTAGCCACTTGCTAAGTAACTTACAAATTAAATCTGCCAGTACATTAGCCATATCACCATCAAACCATTTGCCTATGTATTTTGCTACAACATTTGCTATGACGGACATAAGCAAAGTTTTGTCCCCGAGTTGCCGCTCGGGGGCATTTCTTTATTTTTCCGATCCCTCTAAGAAATACGAGGCTTCCATATCCGCCACCGAAAGCGCAAATGCAAGCGGGTACATCTCCAGAGCCTTTCCAACGGTGTTGTTATCCTCAATTCCCGAAAAACCCATGTGCCAGCGTATCGCCATGGCTTCCTCACGCGACAGGCGCATAAATCCGCTTACCATGTACACCGATTTTTCGCCGTGTCCGTAGGGGAGAGTGTCGTTGATCTCATAATACGGAACTTTTTCCCACTGACCTGTGGTTTCATTTTTGTGGTTGCGCATACTGACCTTGTAGAAATTCACCTTGCAGATATCGTGCAGCAGGGCAACTATAGCCATGGTTTCCGCGCTTGCTGTAAGACCGTACTGCTGGCTTACGCGGGGACTTTCCATGTAGCCGCAAAGGCAATCGTATACATTAAGCGAATGCCGAAGCAGTCCGCCCTCAAACGCATTGTGATAGCGCGTGCTTGCAGGTGCGGTGAAAAAATCGCTTTTGTTTTCAAGAAAATCAAGCAGCTTATCCGCGCCGTCGCGTTTTATGTTGTCGTTATAAATCTGTATGAAGCGTTCCTTATCTGTCATTATGTGCCGTCCTTTTATCCCGTAAATCTTACCTGCCGCCGCAGAAGGCGTTTTACTTCGGTATCAAATGTATATTCATACTGCAATACCGTGTAGCTGCCGTCAGCCTGCGAAGCTACAATCCGCTGAACCATAACTCCCGCGCTTTCAGGTACAGGGTGTGTGCCATAGGGCGCGGTTTCCTCCCCGTTTTCATAAACGGGGATTTCTGTTATCTTCCCATCAAACACCGCAAAATATCGCGCATACTGCGGAACTTCAACCTCGTTTATTATGTGAAAGTCAAGCTGAACAAGGTCGGGATATTGCTCCGCGCCAAATTCACGCTTGTTTGATATAACCTCGCAGCCGTAGGAAAGCTCGTCCGTCACGCTTTCCAGTATAAGAAACCTGTCATCACGCGGAATGTTGATTTTATATGTGTCTATAAGCTCGCCCCTGCTGTAAAGGTCAAAGCGGAAATCGCCGTAAAGCTCACCTTTTATATAGGTGGTGTCTATATCCGCTTCGGCTGCGCTGTCAAGCTTTACGCCTGATATAGTCAGCGTGTAATATTTCCCGCCAGAATATATATTGGTCATGCCGTATGACAGCCTGTCACCGTCAAGCCTTGAGGTCTGGACAGCGGGAGGAATAACCTCGTCAGGCTGAATATATGTGGTGCCGCTTGTAACAGCCGCCGAAGAAAAATCCTGCGCCGATGTGGATTGAGAGGTCTGCGAAACGCTTCCGCTGTGCTGATTTTGCAGACTTTCATCGTTTTCAATATTGCAGCCGGAAGCAGTTAAAATAAATCCCGCCGCAAGCACGCATATAAGCTTACCTTTCACAAGCCTCACTCTCCCTTTGCATTGTATATACTATATTATATAGTAAATGTGCGCAAAAATCAAGCGGTTTACAGGACAATTAACAAGGCTGAACATTTTTTCGGCTATATTCAACATTTCACAAGCTGTTGTTGAAAGATGATAGTTGTTAATATAAATCAACTCGTTTTCAACATAAATATCACCAGTTTAAACTAAATTAACAATTGCTATAATAATGCGGATTTTTCACAATTTCAACCGAGTTTTCAACAAAAACTGAAGCGTTTTGGGATTTCAACGTTAAAAAATACCGATAAAAACCTGTTCAAAAGCGAATGTTGATATATTTTTCAACACAAAAACAGTAATTATTATTAAAATTACGGATAATAC
>CAZLBL010000003.1:0-51938 GCA_964557825.1 uncultured Ruminococcus sp. | reverse complement strand
GCCGAACTCGTTCGGTACGGCCACGTTAAATGACGGGGCAAGCCCCTTATTGAATGACGGAGCGTGAAGCTCCGCGGAACAGGGAAAATGTATAGAGAGGTGTTGCGAAATGGCTAACTACGCAGAAAAGCCTAAAAAGAAAATCAGCGCTTCGCGCGATATAGCAATGGACAAGCTTGATATTGGCGGCGCTTCACCCAAAACGCCGAAAAAGAAGCAGGACAAAATCAAGGGCAGACCTAAAAATGCGTTTGCAAGATTTGCCGAGTCCGCATTTCCGCAGAAGCACGACAGCGGCACGGAAAAGCTTAGGAAAATAGTGCTGCTGGCGGCGATAGTTGTGTTTGCGGTGACTGTTGGAATACTGCTTTATCAGCTTGTAAGCATGGGCGGAAGCAAGAAGATAGACGACAACACCAAGGATACCGCAGGCGTTGAGGACGGCACGATAGATATGGACAGGTATGACGACCCCACATCGGGAGGCGTTCTTCCTGGAAGCACCACCGCCTCCACGCCCGAAAGCGAGATAATCATCGATATAGATGAAACCGAAGAAATTGACGTAACTCCGCTGGTGAATACCCCGCTTAACGTAAACTTCAGCAGCCTGCTTGCGCAGAACCCCGATACAAGGGCGTGGATAAAAATTACGGGCACATATCTTAATGATGTTGTTATGCAGGGCGAAACGCTGAACAGCAAGTATCTGAAGCTTGCATTTGACGGAAGCGAGTCGGTTTCGGGTACAATATTCTCCCACTACAAGAATAAGTGGGACGGAACTGACGAAAATATAATACTGTTTGGTCACAATATGCTAAGCGGCGAGCGCTTTGCTTCTGTAAGATATTATATCCCCTATGACGCAAGCCGCGAGCCTATCGCATTTTACAAGGTTCACCCCACGGTTATGCTGGCAACGCCCGATGGCGGCAGCGAAACCTACAAGATTTTTGCGGGAATTATCGCCAATACCGACAGTCAGTACGGCGAGGTGTTCAAATACGCAAGCAAGACAAGCTTCAGCGGCGTTGACGATTTCAATCAGTTCATAATCGACGTTATGGACAGAAGCTGGTTCTTTACCGATGTTGACATCACCTATGGCGACCAGCTGCTTACGCTTTCCACCTGTTGGTGGCCGCTTGGCGAGGACGTTGACACGCGCTGGGTGCTGTTTGCAAGAAAGGTCCGCCCCGGCGAGAGTGAATATGTTGATACATCTCTTGCGCAGAGAAACTACAACGCAAGGCTGTTTGAGTATTACTACAACCAGATAGGCGGAAAGTGGTACGGAAGCACATGGGATAAATCCAAGCTGTTAAGCTATACGGGAGAATAATATGGCAAACTTCAAGGAGAAGGAACACGATAGTATTTTCATGCGTGCGGTAAAATACCTTATCCCATGGAAAGGCGACAAGCCTGCTGAGATTATCAGAAAGATAATATTTATCAGCTCCGCCGTGGTGCTGATAATATCGCTGACATACATCATAGGTTACTACGCCTCAATCGCTTCCGACAACAAGAAGAATGAAAGCTTAAGCGACCTGTACCACGGCGCGGGTCAAAGCGAGGACAGCGGCAGCAGCACCGTTTCGGGCGGAAGCACCACCATAAATATCGACACAAGCGGCGAAAACGGCGGCAGCGCGGAAAATAATGACACGCCGCAGATAATGGAGCAGTTTCTTCCGCTGCTTGAGATAAACGATGATATAGTCGGCTGGATAACCATGGGCGACAAGGGCGACCCTTTTATAGACTATGTGGTGGTTCAGGGCGAGGACAACGATTACTACCTTGACCACAACTATATGAAGGAAAAGAACGTGGGCGGCTCGATATTTGCGGATTACCGCATAGACCTCTCCGCAGGAAGTCAGCCTGCAAATCTTATTCTGTACGGTCACAATATGGGGTCGGGAGAATATTTCGGAAAGGTGCCGAGATATTTCAACTACAAGCCGGGTCAGCAGGGCGAGGGAATAGAGTTTTATAAAACCTACCCGACCTTCACATTCAGCACGCTGTACGAGGAAAGCACCTACAAGATATTTGCGGGTATGCTTGTCAATACGCAGAAGTCTGAGGGCGAGGTGTTCTATTATCTGCGCGGACGGGATTTTTCCACTAAGGCTGATTTTGACGACTATGTTGCTAAGATACTAGACCGCACCACATTCTACACAGATGTTGACCTGCAATATGGCGACAACCTTATCACGCTTTCCACCTGCATACTGGATTACGGCAGCTGGGATTTGCGCTGGGTGCTGTTTGGCAGGCGCGTGCGCGAGGGTGAAGACCCCGCAGTTGACGTAAGCAAGGCATACGCAAACCCCGACCCGCTTTATTTTGACGCCTATTATAAATACTACGGCGGCGAATGGGGCGGCAGAAAATGGCCTGCCGAGATGATTTACGGCTATTCATACTGATTACTGCCCGCAGGTAAAGCCTGCAACGAAAGGACTGAGGTTAAATGGCAGATATGGATATGGGTCTTGCACCCGAAAAAAAGAAAAAGAAGAAAAGAAAAAAGAAAAAGCAGAACCTGTTTATGAGCATTGTTACAGGTCTTATACCATGGAAGGGCGACAGTGTAAGCGAGATATTCAGAAAGATTATTTTCCTGCTTTCGCTTGTCATATTGGTGTTTGCGCTGGTGCTTATAGCAAGCCATCTGTGGACTACACTGGGACAGGACCCCAACGCTGCGGGCGGCACGGTTAAAGACGAAAACGGCAACGATGTTGCCTACATAATCGACCTTAAAAACCAAGAGGCAACGCAGGCGCAGCTTGACAAGCTTCCCGAGGGTACGATAAACGAGGAATACGCCGCGCTGTATGACGCAAACAACGATTTTACGGGCTGGATTACCATAAACGGCACAAATGTTGACTATCCCGTTGTGCAGTCGCTGCCCACAGATGAGTTTGTGCCATGCAACACCTATCGTGACTACGGCTATTGCAGCTTCTGCGAAGCAATCATGAACGGCACGGAGCGCGCGACCGAATTTTACCTGCACCATGATTTCGACAGGAATTACCTGTTTGCGGGCAATATCTTCGCCGATTACGAGGGTACGTTCGGTCCCGATAAAATGCCCAACAATACCATACTGTACGGTCACAATATGCTGTATAAGTACCAGTTCTCCGCGCTTACCAACTACCGCACAAACATAGAGTTTCTGAAGCTTTCCCCCGTTGTAGATTTCAACACGCTTTATCAGAACAACAAGTACAAGATATTTGCCGTGTGCCTTATAAATGTTACAGAGGACCTTGGCGATGTTTTTGATTATTACAACTATGTAAGCTTTGAAAACTCCGATGAGTTCTATAACTACATTCTGGAATGCATGGACAGAAGTATGTATGAAACAGGCGTTGATATAGAATACGGCGATGAGCTGCTTACGCTTTCCACCTGTGACGAGTCGCTGTTCAAGGACGGCGTAAGGCTTGTTGTTGTGGCGCGCAGGGTGCGCGAAAACGAAAGCCCCGAGGTTGACACGGACAAAATCGTGCGCAAGAGCAGCATAAAGTACTTTGAAGCTTACGACACCGCCTATGGCAGCAGATGGAGCGGCAGAACATGGGATACCTCTCTTGTTGCAGGCATGGACGAATACATTGAAAAGCATGGACTTCAGGATTATCCCGAAGAATAATACGGAGATGCTATGAAAAAAATTTCACTTGCCAAAATCATAACCGCGCTGTGTATCTGCAATGTGTATGTGTTTACCTGCGGCGTGATGGGAAACGTTAAATCGGTTTCGGGCGCGGCTGCGGAGAGCGGCTCAGCAGAAAGCACCGAGAGCGGCGTACAGCAGGAGCAGGAAAATTCCACAGGGCAGGGCACGATTGATTTTATAATCCCCGATGAAAGCGGGCAGTCAAGCGGCAGCGTTAGTATGCAGTTCAACAATTTCCGTCAGCCCGATATTGCGGATAAGGTCGTATATACCACCTGCGCCCCCGTGGGCGAAAATCCAGATGTGGCGGACGATATTGACTTTGACATTATTATCCCCGATGATTCGCCGTATGAGGATTTTATCGCGCTTCCCAATGAAGTTACCACGGCTGCCACTTCCACAGCTGCAACGACAGCCGCCACTACTTCCACAGCCGCCACTACAACTACTGCGGCAACCACAACAACAGCCGCAACAACCACGACAGCTGCGGCAACTACGACAACAGTCACAACAACCACCTCCGAAACCACGTCCGCAGGCATACCCGTGGAGTCCACAACCACCGCTACCGAGGCGGAGGTTACACCGCCCGCAGATAACAGTGAAGCGGCAAACGAAATCCTTACCGTAAAGAACGGCAGCGAGGTTGTTTCAGGCTCGGCAGTGGAAATAATCGCGCGCATTACCCAGAACGAGGTAGGCTACGCATTCGCACCCGAAGCGATAAAGGCGCAGGCGGTTGCGGCTTATACATATGTAAAATTCTGCAACAAATACGGCACATATCCAAGCGTTATACTTGCCGACAGCATTAACGACTCCGTAAAGGTGCTGGTAAGCTCTGTTATAGGCGAGTGCGTTTATTACAACGGCGAGATAATTCAGGCGGTATATTCCGCTTCCTCGGCAGGCTACACCGCTTCAAGCGAGGTTGTGTGGGGAAATTACTATCCCTATCTTATCAGCAAGTATTGCGAGCTTGACAAGCAGTACGACCCCAACTACGGCAAAACCGCCGCATATACAAGCAGCGATATCCGCGACAGGGTTTACAGCCAGACAGGTATTTATCTTGAGGGCGACCCGTCCGAGTGGTTTGAAATTATTGATTATGCTGAGGGATTTTATGTAGGTCAGATGAGCATAGGCGGCAATACAAGCTATATCGACAGCGATGGTGATGAGCTTGCCATTACAGGCAAGCGTTTCCGCGAAAGAATAATGAGCTACGACCTGCGTTCCTCCGCGTTTGATATCGACTATGACGCGGGTACAGACTCCTTTATCTTTACAACCTACGGCTACGGTCACGGCGTTGGAATGAGCCAGAACGGCGCAGACGCTCTTGCCACCTACTGGGGTTATGACTACAAGGATATCCTTACTTTCTACTATGACGGCTGCGAGGTATACTGATATGGACGATAAAAACACCGCAGCTTCTGCCGAAGGTTCGCCGACAGCAGGCGAGCCGACATGGGTGGACGAAATGAAGCAGGAGCTTGAGGACTACATCGAGGAGCAGGGAATTTACATAAGGCAGTAACGCGGCGGTTGCGCATAGCTGTATTATGTAGTTATGAAAAAGTATACGGCGCTGTGCAGAGTGAAAATGCCTGTACAGCGCCGTTTTTATGCTTAAATAGTTTTGGGGAATTTCGCGGTTGGCTCAGATTTCCGCAGCAACGAAAATCTATGGCGATTAAAGCCCGTTAATCTTGCGCGAGATTGTAATATCCGTCAAAATATTGTTCTCATCAAAGGTAAATCGCACAAACCCCGATTCTCTGGCATCAGGGCTGCTTTTGTCGGCAACCTCATCGGGCGTTTCAAGGTAGATGTACTGTCTGTGTTCAAGCGAAGCATAGCTTGGCTTGCCAAATGCGTTGAAAACATCGTCTGCGGTTGAGATATTTGGCTTTATGCCCTTAAAGAAATCAAATTGGTAGTTTATTTTTGCGTTGAGCGTGTGGGAGAATGTCAATTGATTAAATTCAAGCCAATCCGTGCCGTAGTAACGGTAGTAATCGTAAGTTTTGTCATAGTCGTAAAAATCGGTTGTCAAAGCGTTTGGCAGAAGCTGCACGCCTGTTTTAACATTAAGACACGCGAAATCCTTCATATAGAAAACAAACGCGTCAATCTCGTTTCCTCCATCAAGCGGCTTTTCTATCGCCTTGTAGTTCATTCGTGCCAAAATGTCGGTGCATATCGGCAGCTTCAGCACCTCGCCGTTTATGAGAAACTCATAATCAAACAGGCTTTGGTTTGTAAGGGTTGTCTGAATTGCGGGCGCTTGCGGCTGAAGCACAGGCTCGGCGGCAGTCTGAACGGCGGTATCCGCCTTTTCCGAGGGCTTATCTTTCTTGCTGATAATCAGCCTTATGATTATGCTGAACAGGGCAATTACAAGGTCGATAACGATAACGGGTACAATCAGCAGTCCCCATATGATAATCAGGAAAAAGTAAAGCACACATAAAAGCAGCCACACAGCGAACGACTTATTGTCGCCTGCGTATCTATCTTCCGTAATCCATCTTCCGCTAAAGTCCTGATATGTTTTTGAATATTTATTGGAGCGGTCTGCGCCCGCTAAGCTGTCCGAAATGCTGCCGAGAGTTTTGCCGCGACCTATTCTGAACGGAAAGCCTACGCCGCAGATAAGGCACAGCACTCCCGACAAAAGAAATATGAAAATCTGATGGTGCAGACACTTCGCAAAAAATCCGCCCACTTCAGCGGAGTTTATGAAGTTAAGCACAGGCTCGGGGAAGCTGATGGTTATGCTTGTCCTTTTGCCGAACAGCCGCTGTGAAAATTCCGCAAGCGTTTTCTCGTTTGCTTCCTCGCCTATGTCCACAATACCGACAGCTTCTGCAACGCTTACCTTGCCGTCCAGATTAACGCAGAACGAGTCCTTGAATGCGTGCTGTGCGAGCAGCACCACAATTATTGACGCTATGATAAGAATCAGCAGATGAAGAACGGCGGATACAAGATGTTTCATTGAAAAAATTATCCTTTCGGCTGGTGATGTTACCTGTTCCAGTATTTTCGGTCAAGGCTGCGGTAGCTTATCGCCTGCGCGATATGCTCCTTTTGTATATCCTCGCTGCCCGCAAGGTCGGCGCAGGTGCGCGACACTTTAAGTATGCGGTCATAGGCGCGCGCGGACATTCCAAGCTTGTCAAAGGCGCGGCGCATCATGTCCTCCGCGTCCAGCGTAAGGCGGCACACCTCGGCGATTATATCGGAGGTTATACCGCTGTTGCTGCGGATAGCTGTTCCGCTGAAGCGCCTTGCCTGTATATCGCGCGCTTTCTGCACGCGCTCGGCGATGGCGGCGGAGCTTTCCTGCGGGGCGCGGTGGCTGAGGTCTGTATATTCCAGCGGCTTAACCTCAATTTGTATGTCGATACGGTCAAGCACGGGCTGAGAAATCTTGTTGAGATAATTTGATACCTGCATATCGCTGCAGCGGCATTTTTTGGCGGGATTGCCAAAATTGCCGCAGGGACACGGGTTCATGGCGGCGACAAGCATTATATCGCAGGGATAGCAGGCGCTGCCGCTTGCCCTTGATATGTTGATTTCGCCGTTTTCAAGCGGCTGACGCAGGGTTTCAAGCACCTTGCGGTCAAACTCGGGAAGCTCGTCCAGAAACAGCACGCCGTTGTGCGCAAGCGAGATTTCGCCGGGGTGTGGTATCGTGCCGCCGCCTATAAGTCCCACCGCAGAAGCGGTATGGCTGACAGAGCGGAACGGACGGCGTGTTACAAGCGGCTCTGCGGGGTCTATCATACCCGCAATGGAGTGTATTTGGGTGGTTTCTATGCTTTCGGCAAAGGTGATTTTTGGCAGGATTGAGGGTATCCTCTTGGCAAGCATGGATTTTCCCGAGCCGGGAGGTCCCAGCATAAGTATATTGTGCGAGCCTGCCGCAGCAACCTCGATAGCCGCCTTTGCGCTTTGCTGTCCCATAACCTCGGCAAAATCGGCGGCATAGGCAAGCGCTTTTTCGGAGGGAATATACCGCTCCTCGGGCGAAAGTCCCGTGCCTCTCGAAAAAAATTCCACCAGCTGCGAAAGATGCTCAACACCGTAGACCTCTATATTTTCCGCAACGGAAGCTTCCTTTGCGTTCTGCTTTGGCAGAAATATGCGTTTTGCGCCGTTTGCGGCGGCGGTAAGCGTCATGCTGAGCGCGCCGTTTACAGGTGCAAGCGCGCCGTTAAGCGACAATTCGCCTATAAAAACACAATCGGATATATCGCGCTTTATAACGCTGCCAAGGTACATAAGCGCAACGGTTATTGGCAAATCGAACATTGAGCCTATCTTTTTTACGCTGGCGGGTGCAAGATTAACCGTAACCCTGCCGTTAAGCAGCTGCTTAAGCTCGATATGCGCAAGCGCCGAGCGTATGCGGGATTTGCTTTCCTGCACGGCAATATCGGGCATTCCCACGATATCAAACGCCGGCTGACCCACGGAAATGCTTGCTTCCGCAGCTACGGGGAACGCGTTTAGTCCGAACAGACCTACGCTGTTTACCTGACTGAACATGACTTACCTCCCAGATATATAAATATACGATAATTATAACATAATTCGTTTGGAAAAACAACCAAAGTTGGGGAATAAATTTTCAGCATTTTTTCACAAACAACCTATTGACTATTTGGCTGAAATGACTTATAATGTTGAATATGCTACAAACTGAAGGAGGGTGAAAATGAACGGGCGTTTCATCGGGATTGAGCTTCGCGCGCTTAATAACGCGGTGCGCAGATATCTTGAATATAACGGATTGCCGCTGTCTGACGACAATTTGACGTGCAGCAACGCATGGATAATCGGCTATATCGCCCGCGCAGAGGGTGATGTTTTTCAGAAGCAGCTTGAGGAGGAGTTCGGCGTTACGCGCTCCACGGTGTCAAGGGTGGTTAAGCTGCTTGAAAAAAAGGGCGTGATACGGCGCGTGGGCGTGCTTAGCGACGCGCGTGTGAAAAAGCTGGTGCTGACCGAAAAGGGCAGGGAAATGGCTGCCGCAATGTACGATAACAGCGTTAATATGGAGGCGCGGCTTACCGACGGATTTACCGATGAGGAGCTTATCCGTCTTAAGGAATATATGCGCAGAATGCGCAAAAACCTCGGTGACAGCGGGGAAACAGAAGGAAAGGGAGAGAACAGATATGATTAAAAAGCTTGCGGGCTGCGTAAGGGAATATAAGCTTCCCGCGCTGCTTACACCTGTTTTGGTAATCCTTGAAACGATTGCCGAAATACTTATTCCGCTGGTAATGGCGGAGCTTCTTGACAACGGCATAACAAAGGGCGATATCAACGCCGTTGTTATGAGCGGATTAAAGCTTATCGTGCTTACCTGCCTTGCCATGGCGTTTGGCGTTGCGGCGGGCTTTACGGCTTCAAACGGAAGCGCGGGCTTTGCTGCGAATTTAAGGCACGATATGTTCAAAAATGTGCAGAATTTCTCGTTTTTCAATATTGATAAATTCTCCACGGCAAGTATTGTAACGCGCCTTACAACCGATGTTTCAAACGTGCAAATGGCATTTCAGATGATTACAAGAATAACGGTAAGAGCGCCGTTTATGCTGATTTTTGCGTTTATTTCATCGTATAGCATTTCTTCTGAGCTGTCGCTGATATTTCTTGGCACGCTTCCCGTGCTGGCGGTGGGACTTTTCATCATAGTAAAGCTTGCGTTCCCGCGCTTTCAGAGGGTTTTCAAGACCTATGACAATCTTAACGCCGTTGTTGAAGAAAACCTGCACGGCATAAGGGTGGTTAAATCCTTTGTGCAGGAGGAGCGCGAAAAGAAAAAGTTCGGCGCTATTTCTGACAGCATTTACAAGGACTTTACAAAGGCTGAAAAAACCGTTGCGTGGAACGCGCCGCTTATGCAGGTTGCGGTGTATACCTGCATGGTGCTTATCTCGTGGCTTGGCGCAAAGGCTGTAATAGCAAGCGGAAATAATGCAGAGCTGGGACTTTCCACAGGCGAGCTTATGAGCCTTTTCACCTACACAATGCAGATGCTTATGAGCCTTATGATGATATCCATGATATTTGTCATGCTTACCATGTCAAAGGCAAGCGCAAACCGTATCGTTGAAATCCTTGATGAAAAAACCGATATCACAGACGGCGAAAAGAACCTTACCGAGGTTAAGGACGGCTCTGTTGAGTTCAGAAACGTAAGCTTCAAGTATTTTGCAACCGCCGAGAAAAACGCGCTTGACGGCATAAATCTTAAGATAAAATCGGGCGAAACGATAGGCGTTATAGGCGGCACGGGTTCTTCAAAATCCACCTTTGTGCAGATGATACCGCGCCTTTATGACGTCACCGAGGGCGAGGTGCTTGTTGGCGGCGAGGACGTGCGCGACTACAACCTTACCGCACTCAGGGACAACGTTGCCATGGTGCTTCAGAAAAACGTGCTGTTTTCCGGCACGATAAAGGATAACCTGCGCTGGGGCGATGAAAACGCCACGGACGAAGAAATTGAGCGCGTATGCAGGCTTTCCTGCGCGGACGAGTTTATTCAGGGCTTCCCCGAAAAATATGATACCTATATCGAGCAGGGCGGCGCAAACGTTTCTGGCGGACAGAAGCAGCGCCTGTGTATCGCGAGAGCGCTGCTGAAAAAGCCGAAAATCCTTATCCTTGACGACTCTACAAGCGCCGTTGACACCAAGACTGACGCTATGATAAGAAAGGCTTTCCGCGAGGAAATCCCCGATACCACCAAGATTATAATTGCGCAGCGTATTTCCAGCGTTCAGGACGCGGACAGGATTATCGTGCTTAACAACGGCGCGGTTGACGCGGTGGGAACGCATGACGAGCTTCTGCGCGACAATGCGATTTACCGCGAGGTTTATACTTCACAGATGAAAGGAGCTGAGCAGCAATGAGCAGAAATCCCGCAAATATGCCGCCAAGAGGGGCAAGACCGCCCATGAAGATGGATATCGGCGTGCTTAAGCGTCTGCTTGCGTATATGAAGCCCTACCGCGTGCAGCTGATAATCGTAGGCGTCAGCATTATTGTCAGCTCCATAGCAAGCGTTGCTTCCTCTCTGTTTATCAAAACGCTTATAGACGACCATATTACGCCGCTTATCGGCGTTGAAAATCCCGATTTTTCGGGGCTGCTGTCGGCAATAATCGGTATGTGCGTGCTGTTTGTTATAGGCGCGGTATGCACGCTGCTGTACAACCGCATGATGGCGACGGTTTCGCAGGGCGTGCTGAAAACGGTGCGCGACGATATGTTCAACCATATGCAGAAGCTGCCGATAAAGTATTTCGATACCAACACACACGGCGATATAATGAGCTTTTACACCAACGATACAGACGCGCTGCGCCAGATGATATCGCAGTCGCTGCCGTCGGTTATTTCCTCGGCGGTTACTATCGTTTCGGTTTTTGTGTCCATGCTTACAATGAGCCTTTGGCTTACGCTCATCGTTGTTGCGTTTCTTTTCCTGATTTTCAAGGTTACGGGAACGGTTGCAAAAAAGAGCGGAAGATACTTCATGCGCCAGCAGACCTCAATTGCAGACCTTAACGGCTATATTGAGGAAATTGTAAACGGTCAGCGCGTGGTTAAGGTTTTCTGCCATGAGGAAAAGGCAAAGGCTGAGTTTGCCGAAAAGAACGAGGTTTTAAGAAACGATATCGCAAAGGCAAACGGCTATGCCAACGTGCTTATGCCCGTAAACAACTGCATGGGATATTTCCTGTATGTAATCATTGCGATTGTGGGCGCGCTGCTTGCGATTAACGGCGCGACAAACGTTGCGCTTGTTGCGGTAAACACGCTTACGCTTGGTACTATCGCTTCCTTTTTGCAGCTTACCAGAAGCTTTATCGGTCCTATCGGTCAGGTTTCGCAGCAGATTAACTCCGTTGTTATGGCTATGGCGGGCGCGCAGCGCATATTCTCCCTGCTTGACGAGCAGCCTGAGCAGGATAACGGCTATGTAACGCTTGTAAACGCAAAGTACGACCATGACGACAATATCGTGGAAACAGACGAGCGCACGGGTATGTGGGCATGGAAGCACCCTCACGGCGACGGCACAGTGACATACACAAAGCTGTGCGGAAACGTGGTTCTGGACGATGTGGATTTCGGCTATACCGATGACAAGCTGGTGCTTCACAATATCGATATATGCGCGGATTCGGGTCAGAAGATAGCGTTTGTGGGCGCAACGGGCGCGGGCAAGACAACAATCACAAATCTTATCAACCGTTTCTATGACATTGCGGACGGAAAAATCCGCTATGACGGCATAAACATCAACAAGATAAAGAAAGATGACCTGCGCCGTTCGCTTGGCGTGGTGCTTCAGGACGTAAACCTGTTTACGGGAACGGTTATGGATAATCTGCGCTACGGCAAGCCCGACGCAACCGATGAGGAATGTATTGCCGCCGCAAAGCTTGTAAACGCGGACGGCTTTATCCGTATGCTGCCCGATGGCTACAACACCGTGCTTACCCATGGCGGAAGCGGTCTTTCGCAGGGACAGCGCCAGCTGCTTTCGATAGCAAGGGCGGCTGTTGCCGACCCGCCCGTAATGATAATGGACGAGGCTACATCTTCAATCGATACCCGTACCGAGGCGATAGTTCAGGCGGGTACGGACGCGCTGATGATGGGCAGAACGGTATTTGTGATTGCACACAGGCTTTCCACGGTCAAAAACTCCGATGTTATCATGGTTCTTGACCATGGCAGAATTATAGAGCGCGGCAGCCATGACGAGCTTATCGCGCAGCATGGTCAGTATTACCGCTTGTACACGGGTGCGTTTGAATTGGAATGATAGACACCGCACAAAATCGCTTCGGCAGGGGCGGTTTTGTGCTTGTTTTTTTATCAAAGATGTGCTATAATAAGAAAGTATTGCGCAAAGTTTTTAATTTGTTTTATGCCGAATGAAAGGAATGATATAATTTGAAGCGTGTTGGTCTTGATATAGGTTCAACAACAGTAAAGGTTGCCGTTATGGACGATAACGGAGAGCTGCTGTACAGCCAGTACAAAAGGCATTTCTCTGATATAAGGAAAACCGTGTCGGATATAATTTCCGAGGCGGGCGCTCAGCTTTCGGGCGAAAGGGTTATGATAGCCGTTACGGGTTCGGGAGGAATTTCGGTTTCCAAGTGGCTTGATATTCCGTTTGTGCAGGAGGTTGCCGCGGGAACAAACGCCATACGCAGGCTTATCCCGCAGACCGATGTTGCCATAGAGCTTGGCGGCGAGGACGCAAAGATTACATACCTCACAGGCGGACTGGAGCAGCGCATGAACGGCACCTGCGCGGGCGGCACGGGTGCGTTTATCGATCAGATGGCGGCGCTTATCAACACGGATATCGGCGGTCTTAACGAGCTTGCAAAAAAGCACACCACGATATACCCGATAGCCTCACGCTGCGGCGTTTTTGCAAAAAGCGATATACAGCCGCTGCTTAACGACGGCGCGAAGCGCAGCGACGTTGCGGCTTCCGTTTTCCAGTCGGTTGTAAACCAGACTATCAGCGGACTTGCCTGCGGCAAGCCGATAAAGGGCAACGTTGCGTTCCTTGGCGGACCGCTGCATTATCTTTCGGAGTTAAGACAGAGGTTTATTGAAACGCTTAACCTTTCGGAGGAGCAGATAATTTTCCCCGAAAACGCAAACCTGTTTGTTGCAATGGGCTGCGCGCTGTCGGACGAAAGCGCCGAGGCTGATATGGACACGCTTGTAAAGAAATCGGCAGAGCTTGGCGGCAGCCAGCTTCGCGAGGTTGAGCGCCTTGCGCCGCTTTTCAGCAGCAGCGTGGAGCTTGAGGACTTTAAGCAGCGCCACGCAAAGGCGGTAATCCCCACCGCGGATATCGCAAAGCACAGCGGCGCTGCATATCTTGGCGTTGACGCAGGCTCCACCACCACAAAGGCGGTGCTGCTTAACAAAAACGCGGAGATACTTTATTCGCATTATGCGGGCAACGGCGGCGACCCGCTTAAATCCGTAATAGGCATACTTAAGGAAATATATTCTCAGCTTCCGCAAGACGCTTACATCGCAAAGGCGTGTACAACGGGCTACGGCGAGCATCTTATAAAGGCGGCGCTTGGCGCGGATTTCGGCGAGATTGAAACCATGGCGCACTACAAGGCAGCCGATAAAATACTGCCCGGCGCGGAATTTATCCTTGACATCGGCGGTCAGGATATGAAGTGTATGCAGGTTAAAAACGGCGAGATTGAAAGCATTCTGCTTAATGAAGCCTGCTCCAGCGGCTGCGGCAGCTTTATAGAGAATTTTGCAAACGCCCTTGGCATGACAAGCGAGGAATTTGCCGCGCTTGGTCTTACGGCGGAAAACCCCGTTGACCTTGGCTCACGCTGCACCGTATTTATGAACAGCCGCGTAAAGCAGGCACAGAAAGAGGGCGCAACCGTTGCGGATATTTCGGCGGGACTTTCGTATTCCGTTGTAAAGAACGCGCTTTTCAAGGTTATCAAGCTGCGCGATACCTCCACAATGGGCGATAAGATAATAGTTCAGGGCGGCACGTTTATGAACAATTCCGTTCTGCGCGCGTTTGAGTCCATTGTCGGCAGGAATGTTGTACGTCCCGACAAGGCGGGACTTATGGGCGCATACGGAAGCGCGCTTATCGCTATCGAGCGCGACGACGGCAAAGGCTCCACCCTTGCCGCCGCCGATACGCTGGACGGTTTTAAGGTCGAGAAAACCACCGCGCGCTGCGGCAAGTGCAGCAACAACTGTCTGCTTACAATCACAAAATTCCCCGATGGAAAGCGCTATATCAGCAACAACCGCTGTGAGCGCGGCGCGGGCAATGTTTCGGGCGCGGAAAAGCTTCCCAACCTGTTTGATTACAAATATCATCTCCTGTTTGACCGCGAGTGCCTGCCCGAAAGTACGGCAAAGCGCGGCGTTATCGGCATTCCCAGAGTGCTTGGACTTTATGAGAACTATCCGTTCTGGCACACGTTCTTTACGGAGCTTGGCTTCAGCGTAAAGCTGTCGCCGAAGTCCTCCCGCGAGATTTATGACCGCGGCATTGAAACCATGCCGTCAGAGTCGGTGTGCTATCCCGCAAAGCTTGCGCACGGACATATTCAGGCGCTGATAGACGATGGAGTAAAGCTGATATTCTACCCTTCCATGCCGTATGAGATGGGCGAAGCCAACGGCGCGGACAATCACTACAACTGCCCCGTTGTTGCAACCTATTCCGAGGTTATAAGAAACTCCGTTCCCGAGCTTCGCAAGGACGTTAAGTTTCTTAATCCGTTTTTGCCGATATTCCATAAAAAGCGCATGGGAGAGCGCCTTTATGAGGAGCTTTCGGGCGCGCTGCCTGACCTTAAATTCACCAAGACGGAGATAAAGGCGGCGCTTGAAGCGGCGTACACAGAGGACGAGGCATTCAAGCTGGAAATGCGCACCAAGGGCGAGGAAACACTGAAATATCTTGAAGAAAACGGAAAGCAGGGTATTGTTCTTGCGGGACGCCCCTATCATATCGACCCCGAAATAAACCATGGTCTGCCCGAAATGCTTACAGGCTACGGCTACGCAGTGCTGACAGAGGACAGCATTGCCCACCTTGAGCAGATAGTGCGCCCAATCCGTGTTGTTGACCAGTGGATGTACCACACAAGGCTTTACGGCGCGGCTCACGTTGTGGGCAAGCACGACTGCCTGGAGCTTGTGCAGCTTAACAGCTTCGGCTGCGGACTTGACGCAATCACCACCGACCAGGTGCAGGAGATACTGCGCAGCTTCGGCAAAATGTACACCTGCCTGAAGATTGACGAGGTAAACAACCTTGGCGCGGCAAGAATACGCCTGCGCTCACTTATCTCCGTGGTTGAGGAAAGAAAGCGCCACAATTTCAAGCCCGTGCAGGGCCATGTGGGATATATCCGCCAGCCCGAATTTACCAAGGAAATGCGCAAAAAGCACACTATCCTTTGCCCGCAGATGGCGCCTATCCATTTTGATATGCTGGAGGCTGCGTTCCAGCACAGCGGCTACAACGCCGTTGTCCTTAAGGACTGCTCCAAGGCGGTTGTGGAGGAGGGACTTAAATACGTCAACAATGACGCCTGCTACCCCTCGATACTTATGCTTGGACAGCTTCTGCACGCGCTTAACAGCGGCAAGTACGACCTTAACAACACATCTGTAATGATTACCCAGACGGGCGGCGCGTGCCGTGCCACAAACTATGTGGGTATGCTTAAAAAGGCGCTTAAGGACGCGGGTCATGAAAATATCCCGCTTATCTCGCTTAACGTTGTGGGTCTTGAAAAGCAGAGCGGCTTCAAGCTGTCGCTTGGAATGGCGCTGCGCGCGTTTATGGGCGTGGTTTACGGCGATGTGCTGTCGCGCTGCCTGTACAAGGTTCGCCCGTATGAGATTGAAAAGGGCAGCGCAAACGCCCTTTATGAGAAGTGGAGAGTGTTCCTGCGCGATGAGCTTAAATCGCTTTCAATGAGCCGCTTCAACAAGAATGTGCGCGCAATTGTGGAGGATTTCTCAAACTTCCCCGTGCTTGATATCAAGAAGCCTAAAGTTGGTCTTGTGGGCGAGATACTGGTAAAATTCCACCCTGTGGCAAACAACGATATTATCGGTCTGCTTGAAAACGAGGGCTGCGAGGTGGTAGTTCCCGACCTTATGGGATTCTTCTATTACATTTGCTCCCACGGCGTTACAAAGAGCGAGC
Organism: uncultured Ruminococcus sp.; assembly: GCA_964557825.1. Lineage (GTDB taxonomy): Bacteria > Bacillota > Clostridia > Oscillospirales > Ruminococcaceae > CAG-115. Next base: position 35,412 of record CAZLBL010000003.1, on the reverse strand, counting down.
TGCTGTATATCTCAAAGAAAAAGAAGATAGCCGAAAACGCGGCTGTTAAGTTTATAAAATTCCTTGAACACAGCTATCGCCAGGCGGTAAAGGGAACAAAATTCGGCTGCCCCAGCGATATTTACGAAATGCGCGAGTCTGTAAAATCCATCGTTTCCCCCGGAAATATCGCGGGCGAGGGCTGGTTCCTGTGCGCGGAGATGATAGAGCTTATCAACGAGGGCGTACCCAATATTGTTTGTATGCAGCCGTTTGCCTGCCTGCCAAACCATGTAACGGGCAAGGGCGTTATCGGCGAGCTTCGCAGACAGTATCCGCTTTCCAACATAGTTGCGGTGGATTTTGACCCCGGCGCTTCCGAGGTTAATCAGGTAAACCGTATCAAGCTTATGCTTACGCAGGCGTTTGCAAATGCGGGAATAAGCCGCAGCGCGGTTGTAAAGCCTGTGCAGCTTGAGGATAAATATTCCGAAATGACCAATGCAATGAGTTGACAGAAGAAAGGAAATTATTATGGCAGCATTTAATTTTACAACAGAGAAAAAGCCTGAGGGCAGCGGCAAGGGCATCGGCGTGCTGGTGCTTATCGGCATTATCATCGTGCTGGTGCTGATAATCGCGTTTAACAGCTTTTCGGTGGTAAACGAGGGCTTTATCGGCGTTAAGTATCAGTTTGGAAAAATCGTTGACAGCAATCTTTCGGCGGGACTTAATTTCCACATTCCCTTTATTGAGGAAATAGAGCAGGTTGACACCCGCGAGCAGATTTATTCCGTTTCAACCGACGCTTACACAAGCGACACCCAGACGGTAAATTCGCTTCAGCTTAAGGTGAATTATTACTACGACAGCACGCAGCTTTCCGAGATAATCAGAAGCATTGGCATAAGCAATGTTGAAACCAAGCTGCTTGTACCCAATGTTGCAAAAATCGCAAAGGACGAGATAGGCAAGGTGCAGGCAGAGGTGCTTGTGCAGAACCGTTCCGATGTGCAGAACGCTATTTTTGAATCGCTTAGGGATACGCTTGCGGGCAACGGCATAATCGTAACCGCGTTTGCAATTGAAAACCTCTCCTTTGACGACGCCTTTGAGCAGTCCATTCAGGCAAAGGTAATCGCGGCGCAGGACGCGCTTAAAATGCAGAACAAGACCGCCGAGAAGGAAGAAGAAGCAAAGCAGCAGGTAATCGCTGCCGAGGCTGACGCGCAGTCACAGAAGATTAAGGCTGACGCAGAGGCTTACGCTATCGAGGTGGTGCAGAAGCAGATTGCGCAGTCGCCTAACTACATAGAATATCTCAAAATCAGCAGCTGGAACGGTGTTCTTCCGCAGGCAATCGGCACGGAGGTAAATCCCTTTATATCGCTTGACGGCAGCTATTCCACCGCTTTGGGCGGCACAACGGCTCATGCTTCGGCGGCTGAGTAATATGACTTGCCCGCATTGCGGAAAATGCAGCTAGACCTTGCTGTCTGCTGTGCGTAGATTTACAGTTATCAGGCATTTGAGGAGTTGGCAGTCCAATTCCTCATTTGCGATTTTTTGAAAAGGACGGTATTTATAATTGGATTATCTTACCCTAAAACGCAGCGCGCTTAACGCTTTTTTTGCGCGTACCAACGATATGCAGCGCAGGGCGGTGTTCAAGGTGGACGGCGCGGTGCTGATTATAGCGGGCGCGGGCAGCGGCAAAACCACCGTGCTGTGCAACCGCATTGCAAATATGATGCGTTTCGGCAACGCCTACAACGATACCGAGGTTCGCGGAATTACCGCCGATGACGAGGAGTTTCTGTATCAGTTTCCCGCGCTTGAAAAAACACCCGAAAACGTTGGACGGCTGGCGGATATTGTATCGGTAAACCCTGTTGCGCCGTGGAATATCCTTGCCATCACCTTTACAAACAAGGCTGCAAGCGAGCTGAAGGCGCGCCTTATCTCCATGATTGGCGAGGACGCGGAGAAAATAAACGCGTCCACCTTCCATTCGGCGTGCGTTAAGATACTTCGCCGCGAGATTGAACATCTTGGCTACAAAAGCAGCTTTACCATATATGATGATGACGACGCAAAGCGCCTTATCAAGGACGCCATGAAAAAGCAGGGAATAGACGAAAAGGTGTTTAATCCCAAGGTGTTCAAGAATATAATTTCCCGCTGCAAGGATAAGATGATATCCCCGCAGGAGTTTGCGCAGACCGCGCAGACCTCTCTTGATATCATGGATAAGCGCGCAGCCGATATCTACAAGGATTATCAGGCGGCGCTTATCGCGGCAAACGCGGTGGATTTTGACGATATCATCTGCCTTACCGTGCGCCTTTTTGAGGAAAATCCCGATGTGCTTCAGCATTACCGCAATCTGTACAAATACATAATGGTGGACGAGTATCAGGATACAAACGTTGCGCAGTACCGCCTTATCGCGCTGCTTGCGGGCGACAATGGAAATCTGTGCGTTGTGGGCGATGACGACCAGAGTATTTACCGCTTCCGCGGCGCTACAATCGAGAATATTCTCAGCTTTGAAAAGCAGTACAAGGGCTGCGAGGTTATCCGTCTGGAGCAGAATTACCGCTCCACCGAAAATATACTGAACGCGGCAAACGCCGTAATCAAAAACAACCGCAACCGCAAGGAAAAGGCGCTGTGGTCTGAGCTTGGCGCGGGCGAGAAAATAATGTGCCACAAGTTTGAAAGTGAGATGGCAGAGGCAAAATTTATTGCCGATACTATTCTTGAGGGCGAAAAGGAGGGCAAAAGCTACTCCGATTTTGCGCTGCTTTACCGCAACAATGCCCAATCCCGAAGCTTTGAAAACGCGCTGGCGCGTTCCGGTATCCCATATAAAATCGTCGGCGGTATGCGCTTCTATGACCGCAAGGAAATAAAGGATATCATGTCGTATCTTGCGCTGATTAACAATCCGTATGATTTTGTGCGCTTCCGCAGGGTAATAAACGAGCCGAAGCGCGGCATAGGCGACGCAACCATTGAGGAGGTTATCCGCATTGCCGAGGGGCTTGGCGTTTCGCCGATTGAGGTGTGCCGTGACGCGGCGCAGTTTGATACGCTTTCCCGCAAGGCAAATGTGTTAAAAGCCGCCGCAAATCTTTTTGAGGAGCTTGACGAGCTTGCCGACAGCCTGCGCCTTGACGAACTTATAGACGCGGTTGCCGAAAAAAGCGGCTATATGCAGGCTATGCGCGCGCTTGGCGATGAGGGCGTGCCGCGTATCGAGAATATCACAGAGCTTAAATCAAACGCGCTGACAGCGCTTGAGGAACAGCCCGATATGACGCTTCCCGATTTTCTGGAGCAGGTTGCGCTGGTTTCCGACCTTGATAATTATGATACCGACGCCGACCGCGTTTCTCTTATGACAATGCACAGCGCAAAGGGTCTGGAGTTTGATACGGTATTTCTGGTTGCGGCGGAGGATAATATATTCCCAAGCTACCGCAGCCTTAGCGACAACGCCGAGATGGAGGAGGAGCGCCGTCTTGCCTACGTTGCCATAACAAGGGCAAAGCGCAGGCTGTACGTTACCCATACGCAGTACCGTATGCTGTATGGTCAGACAATGCGCAACAAGCTTTCCACCTTTATCCGCGAAATTCCGGAGGAGCTTATAGTAATGCATGGCGACAAGCCGCGCGCCAACAGCTTTACGGGCGGCACATGGACAAAGCCGAAAAAGCCCGACTATCTTGCGCAGGAGGCGGCAAAGCAGAACGTGATAAAGCCGCCGATAGCAACAGGCGAGGTATTTGCGGCGGGCGACAGGGTGCGCCACAACGTTTTCGGCGAGGGTACTGTAACGCAGGCAACCCGCATGGGCAACGATACAATGCTTGCCATTGATTTTGACAAGGCAGGCGCAAAGAAGCTTATGGCCAATTTCGCAAAAATAACCAAGTGCTGAAATTTTTCCGTCCCGATTATTTCGGGGCGGGATTATTTTTTGTGGATTTTGTCAATTTTGACAAAGGAAAAATGTTAAAAAGCACTTGTGCAATATTGAAAAATATGATATACTAAAATAGATTAGGTATGTATGAAATACAGGAGGGAGATAGCATGGAAACTAAATCCAATCAGACTGTCGGCAGCATAAAGGTATCCGACAGCGTTATTCTTAAAATCGCAGAGGTTGCGGCTACCGAGATTGACGGCGTCGACTGCAACGGTCAGAGCCTTGTTCCCGCAAACGCAAAGGCAAAGATGTTTGGCTGCGTAAAGTGCAGGCTTAGCGGGGATACCGCCGCGCTTAGCCTTGACGTTGTTGTGCTGGAGGGCTACAACGCGGTTACTGTTGCGGAGAGCATTCAGAAAAGCGTAAAATCCGCTGTGCAGAGCATGACAGGCTTCACCGTGACAAGGGTTGACGTAAATGTCGCAGGAATAAAATTCAACAAATAACAGAGGAAAGACAAATGGAAGATAGGCTTACAAGGCGCGAGGTGCGCGAGGGCGCGTTTATAATTCTGTATCAGACGCTTTTCGGCGGCACTTTGGAGGAAATATGCGCGGCTGACGAGGAGGCGTTCGGTCTTGCCCGCAGCGAGGAAACGGACGAGATGGTAAACGGCGTGCTGAAGCATGACGAGGAACTTAGCGGCATTATCGCAAAATACAGCTCCACCCGTGCCGTTTCAAGAATTGCAAAGATAAACATGGTAATCATGAAAATCGCCGTTTACGAGATGAAGTACTGTCCGCGCATACCAAATGCTGCGGCGATAAACGAGGCGATTGAGCTTTCAAAGAAATATGCTTACAAGGCTGACAGCAGCTTTATAAACGGCGTGCTTAACGCATATCTGGGTGAGCTTGATGACGCCGAATAACGGCAATCCCCCTGTTGTGACCGTATCGCAGGTAAACCGCGTTGTGGGTATGCTGATTAAGGGCGACAACAGGCTGAAAAGCGTTGCGGTGCGCGGAGAGATATCAAATTTTACAAGGCACTACAAGACGGGGCATCTGTATTTTACATTAAAGGACGAGCAGACCCAGCTTAAAGCGGTGATGTTCTGCGGCAGCGCCGAAATGCTGCGATTTTCGCCCGAAAACGGCATGAAGGTTGTGTGCCGCGGCGCGGTTACGGTGTATGAGCCTAACGGCGTTTATCAGATAAACTGCGCGGATATGCAGCCCGATGGCGAGGGCGCGCAGGCAAAGGCACTGGAGGAACTTAAAAAGCGTCTTTCGGCTGAGGGATTATTTTCCCGCAAAAGACCTATCCCTGCAATGCCTCAGCGCATTGCGGTGATAACCTCTGCGGGGGGCGCGGCGCTTCAGGACGTGATAAATATAATTTCCCGCAGGTATCCCGTGGTGGCACTTGTGGTAATTCCTGCGCAGGTGCAGGGCGCGGCGGCGGCAGATTCCATAGCGCGGGCGCTTATGCGGGCGCAGACCGTAGGCGCGGATACCATCATTTTCGGGCGCGGCGGCGGTTCGGCGGAGGATTTGTCGGCGTTCAATACCGAGATAGTTGCAAGGGCGGTATATAACAGCGCCGTCCCCACAATATCGGCGGTGGGACATGAAACAGATTTCACCATTGCCGACCTTGCGGCGGATATGCGCGCGCCAACGCCCTCGGCGGCGGCAGAGCTTGCAGTTCCCGATATAGCGGTGGTGCTTTCGGCGATAGACGGAATAAAGGGCAGGCTTACGGCGGCGGTAAAGCGCAGCGCCGCAGAGTGTGAAAACAGGCTTGCATACCGCAGCGAGGTTATACGCGCGCTTTCCCCACAGGGCAGGCTTAAGACCGCCTCGGCGCGGCTGGAGGGTCTTGCGGACAGCATTTCCGTAAAGGCGCGCGCAGCCGTTGAAAGCAAGGAGCGGCAGCTTAACGCGGCGGCGGGCAAAATCTCCGCGCTTGACCCTATGGGTATTCTGGTGCGCGGATATTCCGTTGCAAGCTGCGGCGGCAGGATAATTACAGACGCGGACAAACTGGATAAGGGCGATGAAATTTCGCTGCGCTTTGCGCGCGGCAGCGCAAGGGCGCAGATAATTTCCACCGAGGGGTAGTTTATATGAATTTAGAAAAAGAGCTTGCACGGCTTCAGGAGATATCCGAACTTATGAGCGGCGAGCTTCCGCTGGAGCAGTCCATGAAGCTGTACGCCGAGGCGGTTGAGATTACAAAGCGGTGCAGAGAGTATATAAACAACGCAAAGCTTAGCATAGAGCGGCTTGAAGCGGAGCAGTAAGGAGCGGCGCAGTGAACGAACAGCTTTCATACTATGCAGAGATTACGGAAAAGGCGCTTGACAAATATCTTCCGCAGGCGGACTGCCTTCAGGGCAGTGTTATCAGGGCGGCAAGGTACAGCCTTTCGGCGGGCGGAAAGCGTATCAGACCCGCGCTTGTGATGGAATTTTGCCGCGTGTGCGGCGGCGATGCGGAGGACGCGATTCCCATAGCCTGCGCTATCGAGATGATGCACACCTTTTCGCTGATACATGACGACCTGCCCTGCATGGATAACGATGATATGCGCAGGGGCAAGCCCAGCTGCCACAAGGCTTTCGGCGAGTGTACCGCGCTGCTTGCGGGCGACGCGCTGGCAATGCTGCCGTTCCAGATAATCGCGGAGGCGGCGCTTAAAAAGCGCATAAGCGCAGAGGCGGCGCTGAAGATTATCTCTCTGCTTGGCGAGCGTGCGGGAATTTTCGGCATGATTGGCGGTCAGGTTATAGATACCGAGAACGAGGGAAAGCAGCTTGAAACTCCCATTCTGCTTGAAATGTACCGCATGAAAACAGGCGCGCTGCTGGATTTCTGCTGCCGCGCGGGCTGCATTGCGGCGGGTGCGGGCGCGGATAAGCTGCTTGCGGCTTCCGTGTATGCGCAGAAGCTTGGCCTGGCTTTCCAGATAAAGGACGATATCCTTGATGTAACCGCGGACGAAAAGCAGCTTGGCAAGCCTGTCGGCAGCGACGCGCAAAGCGGAAAGCACACATATGTTTCCGCAGTTGGTCTTGAAAACGCGCGCGCCGAGGCAAAAAAGCTTACAGACGAGGCTATAAAGGCGCTTGACGCCTTTGATGATACGCAATTTCTTGTTGAACTGACGGAATTTCTGTTGGAACGAAATTATTAAAAGGTTGAATGTTATGAATTTTTTAATGGCTAATCCTATTCTCACCGTGGGGGTTATTTCATGGCTTGCCGCGCAGATAATAAAGACGATAGTCCATGCGATAAAGGTGAAATCCTTTGACCCGGAAAGAATAATCGGTGCGGGTGGAATGCCTTCATCGCACTCCTCGCTTGTGGTGTCGGTGGTTATATATACGCTGCGGTTTAAGGGCTTTTCCGATCCGTTTTTTGCGTTTGCGGTGCTGCTTGCGGCTATTGTTATCTATGACGCTATGAGCGTGCGCTATAACGCGGGACTTCACGCAAAGGAGCTTAACCGTATGCGCAGAATTATTGACGAAATGGACGATGAGATTTCACAGCTTAGCGGCGCGGACGAGGACGATATTGAGGAGCTTTCCGACCAGAAGGACTTAAAGGAATTTCTTGGCCATACCCCGATTGAAGTGCTTGCGGGCGCAATGCTTGGCATTATCATTGCGATGGTATTTCCAACGCCCTGAGGCAGCACCGCGCAAAGTTTCGGCTTTTGTGCGGTATTTCCTTGATTTTTTCGGAGGGTAGCGATGTATCTTGACGATAATATAAATCATGATATAATTTCAGATATGACGTTACCGCAGCTTAAAGCCCTGTGCCGCGAGCTGCGGGGCTGTATTTTAAGAACGGTGACGCAGACGGGCGGACACCTTGCCTCAAACCTTGGCACTGTTGAACTGACCGTTGCGCTGCACTATATTTTTGATGTAAAAACAGACCGTATCCTGTGGGACGTGGGACACCAGTCCTACGCGCATAAGCTGCTTACGGGGAGATATTCCCGCTTTGGCACGCTGCGCAGCAGGGGCGGAATTTCGGGCTTTGCCAGAAGAAGTGAAAGTTCTGCGGACGCATTTATTTCGGGACACAGCAGCACATCGGTTTCCGCTGCCTGCGGAATTGCGGCGGCGCTTAAGCTTCAGGGAAAAAACGGAACGGTGGCAGCCGTTATCGGCGACGGCGCGTTTACCGGAGGTATGGCTTACGAGGGGCTTAACAATGCCGCAAAAAGCCGCACAGGTCTTGTGATGGTGCTTAACGATAACGCAATGTGCATATCCAAAAGCACAGGCGCGCTTGCGCGGTATCTTTCGCACATACGCGCGACAAGAAAATATTACTGCGCCAAGGAGCAGGTGAAAACCGCGCTTTCCGGCGTTCCGCTTGTGGGAGAGCGGCTTGAGCGCGCGGTGAGAGCCGCAAAGAACCTTGTAAAGGACATGATATACGGCACAGGCACGCTGTTTGAGAATTTAGGCTGCGCTTATATCGGGCCTGTAAACGGGCATAATCTTGAGGATATGATAGAAGCGCTTGCCGTTGCAAAGATGATGAACAAACCCTGCGTTGTGCATATATTCACCACCAAGGGAAAAGGCTACAAGCCTGCGGAGGAAAACCCCGGCGAGTATCATGCCGTTTCGCGCAGAACGGCGGAAAAGGCGCGCGTTCCGGCGGAAAGCTTTTCGCAGTGCTTCGGGCAGCAGCTGGAGCTTCTTGCGCGCAGCGACAGCAGGATATGCGGCATTACCGCCGCAATGAAATACGCCACAGGCATGAACTATTTCAGCCATTCCTTTCCGGAGCGCTTTTTTGATACGGGGATTGCGGAGCAGCACTCCGTGACCTTTGCGGCAGGTCTTGCGGCAGAGGGAATGCTTCCCGTGTTTGCGGTGTACTCAACTTTTTTGCAGCGCGGCTATGACCAGATTATTCACGACTGCGCCATTGAAAACACGCATATTGTGCTTGCGGTTGACCGTGCGGGTTTTGTGGGAGAGGACGGCGAAACACATCAGGGTATATTTGACGCCGCAATGCTGTCGCAGATACCAAATGTAACCATATATTCCCCCGCCTGTCTTGAGGAGCTTCGCCGCTGCCTTAAGCGCGCGGTTTACGATACCGAGGGCGTGGCGGTAGTGAGATATCCCAAGGGCGGGGAGTACAGAAAATATCTGCCGCCCGCCGCCGATATCGCGTACAGCGGCAGGCGCAGCGCAACGCTTGCGGTAAGCTACGGCAGGATATCCGCATGGCTTGACGAGGCTGCTGACAGCGCAGGCGCGGACTGGCTGAGAATTGTAAAAATCTCGCCGCTGCCGGAAAAGCTTATGGAGATAGCGGCGGGATATCAGCGCGTAGTGTTTTTTGAGGAGGGAATGCTGAACGGCGGCATTGCCCAAAGGCTTGCCGCACAGCTTATTCAGCGCGGCTTTGCGGGAAAATTTGAGATGGTGGGCGCGGAAAGCTTTGTGCCGCAGGCGACTGTTGAGCAGCAGCTTGCCATGTTTGGACTTGACGCGGACGGCATGACGGAAAGGCTTAGGGGCAGCTTTACTTAAGGCGGGTGAAATTATGCGGCTTGACGTATATCTGACGGAAAACGGACTTTGCAAAAGCCGCACGGCGGCGCAGAGCCTTATAAAAAGCGGCGGCGTTTCGGTGGACGGAAAGCCCTGCAGCAAGCCGTCTTATGAGGTTTTGGACGGCGCGGCTGTTGAAATTACGGGAGAGCAGCTGCGGTATGTGGGGCGCGGCGGGCTTAAGCTGGAGGGCGCGATAAACGCGTTCGGCATAGAGCTTGCGGGACTTGTCTGCCTTGATATAGGCGCGTCAACGGGCGGCTTTACGGATTGTATGCTGCAAAACGGCGCGGAAATGGTATACGCCGTTGATGTGGGAACAAATCAGCTTGACAATAAGCTGCGTTTGGACGGCAGGGTTGTAGTGATGGAGCAGACCGATATCCGTGCGGCGCAGCTTCCGCAGCAGGTGGATTTTGTTGGCACAGATGTTTCGTTTATCTCGCTGAAGCAGGTTATTCCGCATATCGACCGTCTGCTTAAAAGCGGCGGCAGCGCGGTTGCGCTTATCAAGCCGCAGTTTGAGGCGGGTCGTGCCGCGCTTAACAAAAAGGGAATAGTAAGGGACGAAAAAATCCGCCGCAGGGTGGTTGAGGATATTGTGGAATTTTCGCGCCAGTGCGGTTTTGAAGCGGCAGGGGTGGCAAGTTCACCCATACAGGGCGGCGATGGAAATATCGAGTACCTGTTGTACCTGAAAAAGGGGTGATATCATGGATAAGCGCGTAATGCTTTCATATAACGCCATGGACGGCGCAGCCTGTCTGCTTGCAGAGGAAATAGGCGAGCTGCTGCTTGGGCGCGGCATAGCCTGTGCGGAATACAGCGAAAAGGGCGGCGCAGAGCAGTTTTGCGGCTGCATTTGCATGATAACCGTAGGCGGCGACGGAACTATACTGCACTGGGGCAAGCTTGCGGCAAGGCATAAGCTTCCGCTGCTTGGCGTAAACCGCGGCAGGCTTGGCTTTATGGCAACGCTTGAGCCTTCCGATATTGCGCGTATTCCCGATATAATCACGGGGGATTTTGCAACAAGCAGGCGCATGATAATGAACGTTTTGCTGCAAAGAAATAACGGCAGCGTTCAAAGCTGGCTTGCGCTGAATGATGTTGTGGCGGAGCGCGACAGAAGTTCCAAGCTGCCCGAATTTCATGTGTTCTGCGGCGAAAGCGAGGTTTCGCGGCTTCAGGCAGACGGAATTATTTTCAGCACGCCTACGGGTTCAACGGCTTATGCGCTTTCTGCGGGCGGCTCTATAATCGCGCCCGATATGGAGTGCATTGAGTTTACGCCGCTTTGCCCGCACACGCTGTTTTCGCGCCCGATGATTTTTTCGGCGGAAAGGGAAATATCGCTGCGTTTTGACGCATACCACAACGCCATGGTTACAGTAAGCGTGGACGCTGAGCGCGGCATTAAATTCAGCGAGGGTGATGTTCTGCGCCTGTCGCGCAGCGAACTCTGCCTTGAAATTATAGAAGCGGGCGCGGGCTTTTTCGGCGCGGTAAGGGATAAGCTGATGACGCCGATGAAATGATTTTGCAGGGGTGATTATGATGGACAAAAAGCAAAGGCACGCCGCACTGCTTTCCATAATTGCTGAAAACGAGGTGGAAACCCAGCAGCAGCTTCAGATGTATCTTAAAAAAGCGGGCTTTCGCGTAACGCAGGCGACAATCTCCCGCGATATGCAGGAGCTGAAAATAAACAAGGGAATGTCGGAAAACGGCGTAAACTGTTATTATTCGCCTGCCATGGGAAAATCCCCCGCCTACAACAACCTGTTTGCGCAGTCGGTTTTATCAATCGATTACGCTATGAACACCGTTGTTATCCGCTGCAAGGCGGGACTTGCAAACGCGGCGTGCGCGGTACTGGACGAGCAGCAATCGGGGCTTGTGGTGGGAACAATCGCGGGCGACGATACGATATTCGCCCTTACAAGGTCGGAAAATCACGCGGTGCAGCTTATAGAACAGCTTAAGAAAATGATGAAAAGAAACTGACGGAATGGGGTGAGCAGCGTGCTACGCGAGCTTTCAATCGAAAATCTTGCGGTTATAGAAAAGGCAACGGCGCAGTTCGGCGGAAATTTCAACGTGTTTACGGGTGAAACCGGCGCGGGAAAAAGCATACTTATCGGCGGCATAAACGCGATACTGGGTCAGCGCACCAACAAGGATATCGTGCGCACAGGGGCGCACAAGGCTGTGATAACGGCGCTTTTTGATGAGCTTACGGACAAGGTGCGCGAAAAGCTTGACGAGATGGGTTTTTCCGCAGAGGACGGCGAGCTTCTGCTTATGCGTGAGATTACTGCGGACGGCAAAAGCACTGCAAGGATAAACGGCCGCTCCGTCACGGCGGCAATGCTGCGCGAGGTAGGCTCGATGCTTGTGGACGTACACGGTCAGCATGAAAACAGGCTGCTTATGTCGGAGGATAATCAGCGCGATATTCTGGACAGCTACGGGGGAATTTCGGCGGCGCTTGCGGATTACCGCGAGAAATTCCGCAGCTTTTCGCAGATTTCAAAGCGTATTCATAAGCTTCAGGCGGAGGACGAAACGCGCGCGCTTAAAATCGCAAAGCTTACCGCGGCGGTTGAGGAACTGGAGGAGCTTAACATCTCCAAGGGCGAGGGCGACAGGCTTGAAGCGGAGCTTCAGAAATGCAGAAACTACGTCAAGATACAGGCGGCGCTTTATTCCGCTTACAGCTGCTTCAACGGCGAGGAGGCGGCGGGCGCGCTTGACCTTATGCGCCGCGCGATGAACTCGCTTAGCGGCATAGCGCAGTTTATGCCGCAGGCGGAGGAGCTTTCCGCGCGCATTGCGGAGCTGCTTCCCGAGGCGGAGGATATAGCGGCGGAGATTTCCGCGCAGACAAACGATGACGGCGGCGCTTCCCGCGAAGCCGACCTTGAGGACAGGGTATCCGCGCTGAAGCACGCCAAGCGCAAATACAACATGGACGCGGACGCGCTTGTTGACTATCTGGACGAGTGCCGCGCGGAGCTTATGGAACTTTCGGGCGCGGACGGGGAGCTTGAAAATCTTATGCGGCAGAAGCATGAACTTGCCGAAACGGTAAAGGCAGCCGCTGCGGAAATCACGGCTATGCGAACGCGGGCGGCGGAACGGCTTTCCGCCGAGATATGCGAGCAGCTTAAATTTCTGGATATGCCGAATGTGCGCATAGCAATCGCTGTTGAGCGCGACAAGGTCACCATAAACGGCATGGACAGGGTGGCAATGCTGATTTCCGCAAACGCGGGGGAGGAGCTTAAGCCGATAAATAAAATCGCAAGCGGCGGCGAGCTTTCGCGCATAATGCTTGCGATAAAAAGCGTGCTTGCGGACAACGATGAAATTCCCACGCTGATATTTGACGAGGTTGACGCAGGCATAAGCGGCAGGGCGGCGCAGAAAGTTGGCATAAAGCTTGCCGAAACGGCGCGCAGGCGGCAGGTGCTGTGCATTACGCACCTTGCGCAGATAGCGGCGCAGGCGGATTATCACCTGCTGATTGAGAAAAACACCGAGGGCGAGCGCACCTTTACCCGCATACAGAACCTTGATTTTGACGGAAGAAAGGCGGAGCTTGCGCGCATAATAGACGGCGACGGCACGGGCGAGTTAAGCCTGAAAACCGCCGAGGAAATGCTTAAGCGCGGGAATTTTTGAACGGAAAACAAAAAAGCGGCTGTAATGCAAAAGCAATACAGCCGCTTTTCTTTTGAAGATAACCGGAACGTTGTTACTGGTTATGGGGAGTGGAATTACTCGCCTCTCTGCTTAGCGAAGCACTCGCTGCAGTAAACAGGTCTGTCCTCTCTGGGCTCAAAGGGAACCTTTGCGATACCGCCGCACATTGCGCAGGTAGCGTCATAGAAGGTTCTTGCACCCTTGCCGGAGTTCTTTCTTGCGTCGCGGCAAGCCTTGCATCTCTGGGGCTCGTTTACGAAGCCCTTTTCTGCAAAAAACTCCTGTTCGCCTGCGGTGAATACGAAATCAGCGCCGCAGTCCTTGCACTTCAAAGTCTTGTCTGTGTACATTGTAACACCTCTGAAAGATTAAATTTTCGCCCTGGGTCGGGTTTGCACCGACACCTTTGTAAAACAACGCTCTGGTTAATTAAGCTACCGGGTCATATATCAAAAATCGGGGAACGCGGCTTTAAGCTTTGCCCGCGCACGCGCAATGGCGTTGTCAGCCGATTTTTTGTCGATACCAAGCCGCTGTGCAATTTCTGCATAGCCAAGCCCGCAGATAACGCCGTCAAGACAGCGCTTTTCAAGTGGGGTAAGCAGCGCGTCAAGCTTTCCGCTCATCTCGCTGGTGCTTTCCTTCATGATAACAAGTTCCTCGGGCGAGGGTGCGGTATCGGTAAGCGCCTCAAGCTCTGCGGCAGCGTCTATCCTTGACGCCCTGCGCACTGCCCTGTCAACGGTATTTTTCATTCTGTTGTTTACGCACACCGCAGCAAACGCCGAAAAGCTGCCCCTGCTTTTATCGTAGGCGGATATTGCCTTAAGCAGCGCCACCATGCCATCGGAAACAAGCTCCTCATAATCTGCCCTGTCCGCAAACCTTGCGGCGGCAGAAAAAACCATAGGGCTGTATCGTGAGATAAGCTCTGCCGTTTTTTCTCCGTTATCGGCATTAAGACTAAAGCCTGCAAGCTGCTCGTCAGGGATAGAGGAAAAGTCTGCCATATTCACCACTTTATATAAAGTACCTAAACATTTGATTATGGATTATTATAACACGGCGCGCGACATTTGTCAACAAAAATCTGTGCTTCTTTCAAAAACTTACGTTTTTCATGAAATGCAGGGGGTTCATTTATGCAAAAATACAACAAAAATCCTTGAAAATAGCTTGTTTTTGCCGAAAATCCGCCGTACTTGCTGCAAAAACCGTTATTCTGCGTATTGGCTTCTGCCGGTTTTGAAAAGGTTGCCGCCGTGGCAGTCGATAGCAACGATAAGCGGGAATTTATCGAACGTAAGTTTTTTTACGCTTTCGCAGCCAAGCTCCTCAAAGGCGATAACCTCGCAGCTTGTTATGCATTTGCAGGCAAGCGCGCCTGCGCCGCCAATTGCGCAGAAATAAACTGCCCCGTTTCTGCATATGGCACGGCAGACCTCGTCGCTGCGTTCGCCCTTTCCTATCATGGCGGTAAGCCCCATATCCAGCAGGCGCGGCGAGTAAACGTCCATTCTGCCCGAGGTTGTGGGACCGCAGGAGCCTATTGCCATGCCGTCCTTTGCGGCGGTTGGACCCGCGTAGTAGACGGCAGCGCCCTCAAGCTGATAGGGCAGCGGCTCGCCGTTGTCTATGCAGGCGGAAATTTTCTTGTGTGCCGCGTCGCGGGAAGTGTACACTGTGCCGCTTAGCAGCACTTTGTCGCCTGCGTGCAGGGTTTTGGCTTTTTCTTTCAAATCGGCTGTATTGAGTTCTGTCATAAAATTCCTTTCGGGGCGCTTGTTCTGCGCCGCAAAATATTCCCCGCCGCAGTGCCGAACCTTGTTCAACCGCAGGGCGGGGGATAGTATTATTTAGGGGGGAACGCGGTTATGCGCGGGGCAATTTGCAAATCAGAAGCCGCCGAAGCCGCCGAACATATCTCCGCTCATATCATCGTCATCAGAGGAGCTGTTTGCGCCGCTGCCGAAGTCCCAGATAGAAGAATCATCAGCCGAGGGCGCTGCGGGGTCGGCTGCCGCTGCGGACGGCTCGTTATCTGCGGCGATATCGGCTTCTGCTGCAAAGCTGCCCGACTGCTCCATATCCTCAAGCTGTTTTTGCAGGTCTGCCCACGGATTGCCGCTGTCGAAAGAGCTGCCGTCAGCGCTGTTGTCAGCGGAAGCATTATCCTCGGCAGCGTCTGCGGGGGCAAGGTTGTTTAGTGCCTGTTCAGCCTCGCGCAGAGCCTTCATAAGCTCGTCCTCGGTGTTTGCTGCGGGTTCTTCCTCGCGTTCGTCCATATCAAAATCGGACAGCTCGCTGTTGGTTGGCTGAACCGCAAATGCAGCTTCAGCCGCCTTTACTGCCTCAAGCAAAGCGTCGTCCATGCCCTCAAGCGCGTTTGAAGGCATAGTCTGCGCCAGCAGGTCGTTGTCAAATCCGTTATCGAACTTTGCGTCGGATACATCGGATACGTCAAGCGGCTTTACCTCGTCAACCATATCTTCTTCCTGCGGCGGGGTGAAATCCGCGGAAATGTCGCTTTCAGCTTCGCTGTCGGCACTGAACATATCATTGCCGAACAAATCCTTTGCATCGGGATTTACAAGGGGAACGGCGTCCTTTTTCTCGTTGTTGTAGATTGTCTGTGCAAGCTCGTTGCCGCCCCATACATCGTCAAACGAAGCGAGTTCGCCGCCGGCTTCCTTGTCGGCTTCGGTTATTTCTGGCATATCATCGCTGCTTGATTTTATTTCCATAACATCTTCCGAGGCGGTTATTTCGGAAACAACATCTTCCTCAGGCTCGGGCTGCGGAGCGGGAGCGGATACCTCCTCGATAACGGCTTCCTCTGCGATTACGGACGCGGGGGCAGGCTGTGCCGCTGCCGGAGCAGCTTCAAGCTTTATCGGCTGTATCTCCGGAATTTCTGCGCCGAGAAGCTGTGCCGCCGAGGCGTTAATTGTGCTGTAACCCGAAGTAAGCGTTTCTATCTGCGCCTTAACGGCTTCAAGAAATTCTGCTGTTCTGGCATTGATACCCTCGCAGCTTGCGTTTGCAGCCGCCACGATGTCGGCTGCCTTTGCGTTTGCGCCGCTGATGATATCGTCTGCGTCAGCCTTTGCCTTGTCTATGATTTCGGTGTATGCCTTGTTGGCTTCGGCGCTTACGCCCTTGCCGCTAAGCAGCATATCGGACATCTTTTTGCGCTCGTCCTGAAGCTCATTTTTAAGCCTGCTGACCTCGGCTTCAAGCTTTTCTGCCCTGCTGTCAGCGGCGGAAAGCCTGTTCTCAAGCTCGGCACACTTATCCTCGCCCTCTTTTACGGCGGCTTTAATGCGCTCGTCAGCTTCCTCGGCAAGCTTTTCAGCCTCGGCTGTTTTCTTGTCGTTAGCCTTCATATCTTCTTCCATAGACTTCATTTTTTTACGAAGATCGCTTATGTAGGTATTTACCTCGTTTTTGTCAAAACCGAAAGCGACCTGCTTGAAACCGCCATCTCCAACAGCCATATGTGATATCCTCCTGAATATTTATGTTATTGAATTAAGCAAAATACTTACTCTTAATATTATAGCATAAAAACCCCCGCGATACAAGTGGTTTAGCAAATTTTATAAATATGTAGATTTTTTCGCCCTGTTTTTGTAGGATTATCCAAACTTGCCGACTTTTTTTTGTGATATTTATAGATTTTCGGCTCTAAATCGGGATAAAATCAGAAAGGCGGTTGTAATTTCGGGCGGGAAAGTGTATAATCATTAGTAGGTTAAGAGATGCTTTTCAATCTCCCGTAATCGATAAGGAGGATTAAAAATATGACAGACAAGACCATGACGTTTTCCGTGCATGACGACAGGGAAAACGAGATGAAGGAAATCCTGACAACAGTATATGACGCGCTTAAGCAGAAGGGCTATAATCCCATAAATCAGCTTGTGGGCTATATTCTGTCGGAGGACCCTACATATATCACCACTTTTAACAATGCAAGGGGTCTTATCCGTCATATAGACCGTGACGAGCTTCTTCAGGTGCTGGTAAAGTCCTACCTTGCCGATTGATTTTGCACGCTGCGTACCCGTTCCTGCGTTATGTGGGGACGGGTTTTGTGATATATGCAAATTTCCGCCGGGCGCTTATTGACAGCGTGGGGGTTTTGTGTTACAATTATTCCTGTAATTGCCTTGAAGGGAGAGTGGTATTATCAAACTGAACTGGAATAAAAGATACACCACAATTGCTATGTACAGCTTTATTGTAATCGCCGCGGCGATACTGTTTGTGGTGTTTGTGTTCAAATATGAGTCTATTTCAAGCGGATTTTCGTGGGTTGGAGAGGTGCTTGCGCCTATCCTTATCGGAATAGTTGCGGCGTATATCATAAATCCTCTTGTGGTGGTTTTTGACAATAAGGTGTTCTGCCGCATACGCGATGGGCAGGTAAGGCTTAAGCCCGAAGCACGCAATTACGAAAAGCGCATGAAAAAGGCGGTAAAACGCCGCCGCTCCTGTGCCAAGGCGCTGTCGGTGGTGTGCGCGTTTGTGATAGTGCTGGCGGTTGTGGCGGGCATAGTTGTTGCGGTTGTGCCAAGCCTTGCGCAGAGTGTTATCGACCTTGCCGCGCGTATGCCCGATTATATTGACAGCGTGGACGCTTTTATAGATGAAACCTTTGCCAATAATCCGCAGCTTGCGGAGGTGCTGTCGGAGGAATTTTCGGGTCTTGAGGACATAGTCAAGATAATTGCCGAGGCTGCTGAGCCTATGGCGCTGCTGGGACAGGTTTCCACAGGCGTTATGAAGCTTGTGGTTACGCTTAAAAATGTGGTTATCGGTCTGGTTATTGCGATTTATCTGCTTTTCAGCAAGGACAGACTTATTGCACAGATGAAGAAGATACTGTTTGCACTGTTCAAGAATGGCAAATGCCAGAAAATTGTTTCGGTCTGCTCTAAAAGCAATAATATTTTCAAGACCTATATTGTTTCCAATCTGCTTGACTCGCTGATAATATTCTTCTTTATGTGCGTTGGTATGTACGCGATGAATATGCCATATGCAATGCTTATTGCAGTGGTGTGCGGCGTAACCAATCTGATACCGTTTTTCGGACCGTTTATCGGCGCGATACCCTGCGGATTTCTGATACTGCTTGTAGACCCTGTAAGGGTTATCTGGTTTGGTATATTTGTGCTTGTGCTTCAGCAGTGTGATGGAAATATCATCAAGCCGTTCCTTTTCGGCGAAACTATGGGCGTTCCCGCCATCTGGGTGCTTATTTCGATTATTGCGGGCGGCGGACTTTTTGGCATTGCGGGTATGCTGCTTGGCGTTCCTGTGTTTACGGTTATCTATATGCTGTTCAGCGAGTTCCTTGCGGGCAGGCTTAAGAAGAAAAATCTCCCCACAGGCACTGATAACTACTACGAGGTTTCGGAGTATGTGGAGGGCTATGCAGGCGCGGAGGAGCAAAAGACCGACAGCGCCGAATAAATCTATGCGCGACTATGCGGCGGAGTTGAAATGCTCCGCTGTTTTTTTATTTTTGTCGGTGACGAAATCATATTGACAACCATTGATGTTATATGCTATAATTATGATAAATAATATTGCGTCGGTTTGTATATTTTGTGCAAAATAACAAAATATGGAGCAGGGTCGGCTGAAAGGACAGGCTATGGTTAAAGCGGTAATTTTTGATATGGACGGTCTGATACTGGATACCGAAAAGCTTCTGGTGAAGTATTGGTGCGTTGCGGCAAACGAGGCGGGCTTCCCTATGCAGCGGCAGCACGCGCTTAATATCCGCAGCCTTGCAAGAAAATTTGCAATTCCGTATCTTCAGGGAATTTTTGGCGAGAATTTTGATTACGCCGCTATACGCGCCCGCCGCATGGAGCTTATGTCGCAGGCGCTTGAAAGGGACGGGCTTCAGCTTAAGCGCGGCGTGCGCGAGTTGCTGGATTTCCTTAACAAAAGCGGTATTCCCGCGGCTGTCGCCACTGCAACGGATTTTCAGCGCACCAAGGACTACCTTACAAGGGTGGGAATTTTTGACCGCTTTGACAAAATTGTCTGTGCCGCGATGGTGGAAAACGGCAAGCCAAAGCCCGATATATATCTTTATGCCGCACAGCAGCTTGGGCTTGCGGCGGGGGAGTGCATGGCGCTTGAGGACTCGCCCAATGGCGTGCGCTCTGCGGCGGCGGCAGGCTGCGTGACTGTTATGGTTCCCGACCTTACCCAGCCCGATGATGAGATACGCGCGCTTATATACGCAAAGGCAGAAAGCCTGTCTGACGTTGCGGCGCTGATAGAGCAGCTTAATGCAGAATGTTGATAATGGCGGTGTGATTATGTTTGACGAAACTCTTAAGAATAAGATTGCAGCACCCAAGATGGAAAAGCCGCCTGTTATTGACGGCAGGGTGGAAATTACCTTTGACGCTTCGGGAATGCTGGCAAATATGATAATGTTCCCGCCGCAGAACGGCGGCAGACCCATAACCATGGAGCTTGTTGCGCAGGAGCTTCAGAAAAAGGGCATTGTTTCGGGCGTTGACGAGTTTGACGTGCGCGAAATGGTGGATAACCGCATATATGACAACTATATGTGCATTGCAAGGGCAATCCCCGCCAAAAACGGCACAAACGGCTATATCGACTATAAATACGAGAAAAAGCGTGTTATTCAGCCGAAGCGCGACGAGTTCGGCGTTGCAAATTACCGCGAGCTTGACGTCATTGTGAAGATACGCAGGGGCGAGGTTATAGCGGATATAATTCCCCCGACAGAGGGCGAGGCGGGCGTCAACATTTTCGGCGAGCCTATCCCGCCCGAGCCGGGCAAGCCGGCGGTTCCCGCGGTGGGCAAAAACTCCGTTATCACGGCGGACGGCGCGCACATAGTGGCGGCGTGCGACGGGCATATAAAATATGGCGCGGGCTGCTTTAACGTTGAGGACACGGTTACAATCCGCAGCGACCTTGACATTTCGGTGGGAAATATAGATTTCTTCGGCGATGTTCACATCAAGGGCAACGTTATGGAGGGATTTTCCGTAAAAGCGGGCAAAAATATAAAAATAGACGGCAGCGTGTTTTCGTCTGAGATTAAGGCGGGCGGCAGCGTTTCCGTTGTGGGCGGAGTTATCGGCAGCACGGTTGAAGCCGAGGGCAACGTAACGGCGGACTTCTTCCAGACGTCAAAGGTAACCGCAAAGGGCAACGTGGAGGGCAAGGAGTTTGCTTTCTGCGAGGTGTTCTGCTACGGCGGTCTTACCGCAAAGGGAAGCAACGGCACTATCGTGGGCGGAAAGATAACCTCCATGCGCGATGTTACCGCAACCTGCATAGGCTCGGAAAAATACACGCGCACGGAAATAAATATAGGCGACGGCTCTGTCACCTTTGCGCGCAAACGCAAGGCGGAAAGCGAGCTTGAGCAGTACATGGACCGCTATGACAACGCGGTGAGAAATATTGAATACCTTAAGGGCAGAAAGGTGCAGCAGGGCGGTATTCTTTCGGACGCGCAGCAGAAGGCAATGAAGCTTGAAACCCAGAACAAGCTGTTCGGCGCGATTAAGAAAAAGGAACTTACGCTGCTTATAGCGCAGCTTGACGAGGAAATTAAAAACAAGGATAACCTTTCCTGCTTTTGCCAGAAGCTGTACCCGGGCGCAAAATTCTGCATAAATTTTCTGACGGTTGAGGCTACCCAGATTTACGCAAGGTCAAGGGTGACTATCATAAACGACCAGCTTGTTATTCTGCCGAACTGACGGAGGGGCAATGATTCCAAAAGAGAATATCTATACATACAGCGGCGTAAGCTTTTCGCCGCTTTCTCCGTCAATGGAGGATATTTCGCCTGTTGATATCGCGCACGCGCTTTCCTATATGTGCCGTGCAAACGGGCATTTCAGCGGCTTTTATTCCGTGGCGCAGCACTGTCTTGACTGCGAAACCGAGGCGCAGGCGCGCGGACTTTCGGCAAGGACGCGGCTTGCCTGCCTGCTGCATGACGCAAGCGAGGCTTATATTTCCGATATAACCCGCCCCGTAAAGCGGCAGCTTGCGGAATACCGCGCGATAGAGCAGCAGCTTCAGGCGGTTATATACCGCCGCTTTGGGCTTGACCCGTGCGACAGCGCGGTGATGGCGGAGGTTTCCGCGATTGATGACGCGCTGCTTTACCACGAGTTTCTTAAGCTTGGCGGGCTTGCGCTGTACGAAAGCGCGCCGCCGCTGCGTTCAAGTCCCGATTTTGGCTTTCAGCCGTTTGAGCGGACGGAAAAGCGATATCTTGACAAGCTTGACGAACTACTTTCTATGGAGGATAGAATATGATTTCATATGACAGACTTTTCAACGATGGCTGGCAGTTCTGCCTGCGCGATATCGGGGCGGAGCCTTCTGCGCTGTGCGGCTGGCATGACGTGCAGCTTCCGCATGACTGGCTGATTGGCGATACCGCAAACCTTTATAAAACGGGCGAGGGCTGGTACAGGCGCGCGCTTGACGTTAATGCAGAGCAGCTTGATGGCAGAATTTTTCTGAATTTTGACGGCGTTTATATGAACTCCACTCTGTTTGTAAACGGCGCGGAGGTCGGAACGTGGACGTATGGCTATTCTGCATTTGAATACGATATCACGGATTTTCTGCATGAGGGCGGAAACGAGCTGCTTGTGCGCGTTAAGCATGAAGCGCCCAACACCCGCTGGTACTCCGGCGCGGGAATTTTCCGCGATGTAACGCTTAAATACCGCGCGGCGACCTATATCCGCACCAACGGAATTTATATCCACTCCGAAAAAAGCGGGGGCGACGCATGGCACACCGGGATTGAAACCGATATCTGCGGCGAAGCCTGCGATATCGCAATGAAGCTCAGCGTGTTTGACGGCGCGGGAAATGTCACCGCCGCGTTTATGCAGAACATTGCGTTCGGCGGCGGCACGGAAACAATAGAAAACAGCTTTGAGATAACCTCTCCCGCGCTGTGGGACGTTGACGCTCCCAACGTCTATACGCTTGCGGTTGAGCTGTACAGGGACGGCAGGCTGCTTCAGACAGAGTATGAGGATTTTGGCTACCGCACGGCGGAGTTCAGCCCCGAAAAGGGCTTTCTGCTTAACGGCAGACCGCTTAAAATGCACGGCGTTTGTATGCACCACGACCTTGGCGCGCTTGGCTCTGCAATGAATTACCGCGCGCTTGAGCGCCAGCTTGAAATTATGAAGGAGATGGGCGTAAACGCTATACGCACCTCTCACAATATGCCCGCGTGGCAGCTTGTGCAGCTTTGCGACCGCATGGGCCTGCTTGTGGACAGCGAAGCTTTTGATATGTGGGAGAACGCAAAGACCAAGTTTGACAACCACCGCTTCTTTGCGGAACACGCCGAGCGCGACGTAAGAAGCTGGATAGAGCGCGACCGCAATCACCCCTGTATAATCATGTGGAGCATGGGCAACGAGATAAGCGACACCAACGACCCCCACGGCATTGAGATATCCAAGCGGCTTTACAGCTATGTGCTGAAATACGACCCCAAAATGAACGCCAGGGCTACCATCGGCTCAAACTTTATGATAAACGAAAACGCGCAGAAAGCGTCTGATGTGGTAAAGCTTGCGGGCTACAACTACACCGAGAGGCTTTATAACGAGCATCATGAAAAATATCCCGACTGGTTTATTTACGGCAGCGAAACTGCTTCGGCAGTGCGCTCAAGGGGAATTTACCACTTTCCCGCAGACGCGCCGCTGCTTACCCATGAGGATTTACAGTGCAGCTCGCTTGACAACAGCGTTGTGGGCTGGGGCGCTTCGGCAAGAAAAGCGTGGCGGCTTGACCGCGACCACAGCTTCTGCGGCGGTCAGTATATCTGGACGGGCTTTGACTATATCGGCGAGCCTACGCCGTATTCCACCAAGAACAGCTATTTTGGCATTGTGGACACGGCGGGCTTCCCCAAGGATATTTACTATTTCTATCAGAGCGTGTGGACGGACAGCCCGATGATACACATTGCGCCAAGCTACTGGGATTTCAACGACGGCGATATTATTGACGTTATCGTGTACACCAACGCGCACACGGCGGAGCTTTTCCTTAACGGCGAGAGCCTTGGCAGGCATGAAATGAAGCTGCTTAGCGACAACGATATGCGCGCGGTTTTCTCCGTGCCGTACAAGGCGGGCAGGCTTACCGCAAAGGGCTATGACGAGAGCGGCGCGGTTATCGCGGAGGAAACACTCTCCACCAACGGCGACCCGCAGAAAATCTGCCTTTCGCTGTACAAGCAGCGGGATACGCTTCTTGCGGACGGCAGGGACATGGCGTTTGTTGAGATATCCGTGTGCGATGAAAACGGAACGGAAGTGGGCAATGCAAGAAACCGCGTAAAGGTTGAGGTAAGCGGCGCGGGCAGCCTTGTGGGTATGGATAACGGCGACAGCACCGATTATGACAGCTACAAGGGCGACAGCCGCAGGCTGTTCAGCGGCAGGCTGCTTGCCATGGTTCAGGCGGGACTTGCAGAGGGCGACATAACGGTAAAGGTTACCTCGGAGGGACTTAAGAGCGCAGAATTAACGCTTAGGGCGGTCGGCGCTGAAAGCGAGGGCGTATCGGTAGTGCCGCAGTACCCTGTTGTAACCAATAAGCACAGCGGGGAAATCCCCGTGCGCAAGCTTACCCCGATTTGTGACAACCGTCAGCTTAACGCGGACAGAAAAACCGCCGAGGTGCGGCTTAAGCTTCACCCCGCAAACGCAACCTACCGCGACATTACATGGAAGTGCGTAAAGAACAACGGCGTGGAGATTGACTTTGCCACTATTGAATGGGACGGCGAAAGGGCGCTTGTAACCGCGCTTGGCGATGGCGAATTTATCGCAAGAGCATTTATCAACAACGGCGCGGCGCAGCCGCAGGCGTTCTGCGATGTAAGGTTTTCGGCAAGCGGGCTTGGCGCGTATGTAACCGGTGCGTATGATTTTATCTCGGCAAGCAGGGTTGACAGCAGCAGCGTCCCCGTAAACATTATTGAGGACGGCGCGATAGGCGGGCTTAGCGGCATGACCGTGATGACCTACCGCAATATAGATTTCGGCAGAACGGGCAGCGAGAGCCTTACCCTGCACATAGGCACCTGCGCGGACGCAGAGGTCGAGGTGTGGGACGGCGTTCCAGGCGAGGACGGCGCAGTGCGGCTTGATATAGACTGCTTCAGCAGCAACGGCCACTGGTGCGGCTTTGCGGGACAGACCTATGCCGTGCCAAGGCTTACGGGCGTCCACAATATCAGCATTGTGCTGGGACAGGGCGTTATTTTCGGCGGCTTTGGCTTTGCCGAGATAAACCGCGCGTTTGACGCAAACTACACCGCCGAAGCGGACAGCATTTACGGCGATGAATACAGCATTGCCGACCGCAGCGTTGTGGGCATAGGCAACAATGTTATCCTTAATTACAACGCGCTTGATTTCGGCGCGGGCGCAAGGGCGGTTACAATCTGCGGTATAACGGCAAATCCGTCAAATCAGGTTCAGCTTCGCTATACGCCCGAGGGCGGCGAGCAGAGCAGCGTGCTGCTTGAATTTGCGCACAGCGATGAAATAAGCGAGCAGCGCTTTGAAATTCCCGTGCTTGCGGGGGTAAATGATATCAGCTTTGTGTTCCTGCCGGGAACTAAGTTTGATTTCAAGTGGTTCAGATTTGAGCGATAAGCGTATTTTGGCACAACAAAGCGCCGCGCGGGTGAGCGTTCCCTTGCGCGGCGCTGTTTTGTGCAATAAAAATCCCCGCCGCAGCGGGGATTTTCAGACCGTCGAAAAAACCACATTTTTTCCGCGCGGCGGGCTTTTGAAATCCGTTTTTGATTTAGCTTTGCACTTCTTAGCAGGATTTAGGCGGCAACATCTGCGGCTGCTGTTAAATTAAACGACATAGAAATGATAATTAAAATATTTACAAATAATATAAATTTGCTTTGTCGTCTAACCATAATTAAAACCTCCTAATTAAAAATTAACCTATATGCCCATTATGAGCAATAAACCATTCTAAATCTGCGTCCATTTCTGCTTCATGAGCAGAATACCAAGCAGTTCGATCTTTGGAATACAGAGGGGCACCCCAGGATGCATATCCTATAATTACCATTTGCTGTGTTTCCCATTCTTCGTCAAGTGCAATATATGGTATTCCTTCATCGGGTGTTTTGCCTATTATTACATAACCCTGATCAGTAATATCACCTATTTCCATATCCAGACTCCAGGGTTTACCGGAAGTGCTTTCTGTTGGTGTTTCTACCGGTTTACTTGTTGTTGTAGTAACTGTTGTCTTCTCTGTCACTTTTGTTGTAGCTGCCGTTGTTATCATTGTAGTTGTTGCAACAGGCTCGGGTTTCGAAACGTTTTCAATTGGTTTAGATTCAACAGGTTCTTCAACTGGGTTTTCAACAGGTTCTTTTACATCATTATCAATTGGAGTTATCGGGGTAACCTCTTCGGGAACACTATTATCCTCAATTTCAATTGGTGTTGAAGAAGTAGTTTCTATAGTTGAACTAGCCATAATTGTATCTTCGGGTTCCTTTGTCGTTGACGTTGAAGAAGATGTTGAATAAACATAGGTTTCACTAGTTTCACTACTTGTCACTTTTTCACCATGGATAACAATATCTTCTTTGTTTGCGAGTGTTGAAACACCAATTGCTACTGCAGCAATTCCTACTGCAGCCACAGATGCTGTTGCAATAATAAAATGTGGCTTTTTCATGGTTATTACCATCCTTTCACTGTTTTGAATATTGTTTTGTTAATAGGGCGATTATTCCTTGACTTCCTCTTTTTTCAGCAGGTCGCGGATTTCGGTAAGCAGAACAATCTGCGGGTCGGGCTTAGGCTCGGGCTTTGGTTCTTCCGCTTTCTTGAGCTTAAGAAGCTTCTCGGTTTTTTCTTTCATCACGCCGATTATCTTAATCACCGCGAATACGCATATTGCGATAAGCAGGAAGTTTATCAGCGCGTCCAGAAATACGCCGTATCTTATGGCAAGCTCTTCCGCAGCCACTGTAACCCCGTCCTCGGCATAAACTGCGGGGCTAAGTACGATTTTAAGGTCGGCAAAGTCTATGTTGCCCGTAAACGTTCCAAGCGCGGGCATGATAAGGTCGGACACAACGCTGTTTACGATTTTTGTAAACGCAGTACCGATGATAACGCCGACCGCCATATCAAGGACGTTGCCCTTTGATATAAATTCCTTAAACTCGGTAAAAATGCTCTTTTTCTTTTTCTTGTCAGCCATTTTAAATGTTTCCTTTCTTTGCGGATATATAGCGCAGCGCACTAACTGTTTATATTATATATCAAATTTCGGCAATTGTCAACAGTTAAATGGCGGGAGTTTACAAATCCCCAAAAATATGCTATACTGTGATAAATAAAGTTCACCGAGGATATCTGAAATGACCGAAATAACAATAACCGCAAACGACGCGGGGCAGCGCGCCGACCGCTTTCTTTCAAAGGCATATCCAAGCCTTTCGCTGCCGCTTATCTGCAAGCTTATGCGCAAAAAGCGCATTAAGCTTAACGGCGTCAGAACCGAGCCGAACGTGAAGCTTTGCGAGGGCGATGTGTTCCGTTTTTATCTAAGCGAGGAGCTGCTTTCGGGCGGCGGGCAGGGCGATAACGATTTCCGCACCGTGCCGTCCGCGCTTGATATAATCTATGAGGACGAAAATATCCTGCTTTGCGACAAGCCTGTGGGCATGGTGGTTCACGAGGACAACGACAACACAAGCGACACGCTGATAAACCGCATTAAGTGCTACCTTTGGAAAAAGGGGGAGTATATCCCCGAGCAGGAGCGCAGCTTTGCGCCCGCGCTGTGCAACCGTATCGATCGCAACACAGGCGGTATCGTGATAGCGGCAAAAAACGCGGAGAGCCTGCGCGTGCTTAACCAAAAAATCCGCGACAGGGAGCTTGTAAAGCTGTATCTTTGCGTGGTTCAGGGAACGCCAAAGCCGCGCGAGGCAACGCTGACGGCTTATCTGCAAAAGCTTTCCGATGAAAACAGGGTGATAGTATCGGACAAAAAAACGCCCGAAAACCGCACCATCAGGACAAAATACCGCGTACTTGACGCTATCGGCAGCCAAAGCCTTGTTGAGGTGGATTTGCTTACCGGCAGAACTCACCAGATAAGGGCGCATTTTGCGCATATCGGTCACGCGCTTATGGGCGATGGAAAATACGGCAGCAACAGGATAAACAAGCAGTACGGCTATGACAATCAGGCGCTTTATTCCTACAAGCTGACATTTGAGTTTACAACAGAGGCAGGCTGCCTTGCGTACCTTAACCACCGCAGCTTTGAGGTGGCGGACAAAAACGCGATTTGGTTTGTCAAGCGGTACAATCAGCTTAAAAACGGGTGATTTTATCGTTTATGCACATCTCAAAACATGAATGGTTGTGCAAAACTCACAAAAAAATTCATGAGATTTTTACTAAGTTTTATGATAAATTTTAGACAAACATCTTGATTAAATCGGATTTTTTTAGTATAATAATTGTGATATGATATATATCAAATAAATAGGATTGCGGGTCGCTCCCGCGTCCGGAAAATTCAGGAGGAATATTCCAATGGCAGTTAAAGTTGCAATCAATGGCTTCGGCCGTATCGGACGCCTTGCGTTCAGACAGATGTTCGGCGCTGAGGGTTACGATGTAGTAGCTATCAACGACCTTACCAAGCCCTCTATGCTTGCTCACCTGCTCAAGTACGATACCGCTCAGGGCGGCTACTGCGGCAAGATGGGTGAAGGTCTGCACACCGTAGCAGCAGATGATGAGGCTGGTACAATCACAGTTGACGGCAAGACTCTTAAGATTTACGCAGAGAAGGACGCTAAGGACCTTCCTTGGGGCGAAATCGGTGTTGACGTTGTTCTGGAGTGCACAGGCTTCTACTGCTCCAAGGAGAAGAGCCAGGCTCACATTGACGCAGGCGCTAAGAAGGTTGTTATCTCTGCTCCCGCAGGCAACGACCTCCCCACAATCGTATTCTCCGTAAACGAGAACACACTTACAAAGGACGACAAGATTATTTCTGCCGCTTCCTGCACCACAAACTGCCTTGCTCCCATGGCTAAGGCTCTTAACGATTATGCTCCTATCCAGTCCGGTATCATGAGCACAATCCACGCTTACACAGGCGACCAGATGATTCTTGACGGTCCCCACAGAAAGGGCGACCTCAGACGTGCAAGAGCAGGCGCTGCTAACATCGTTCCCAACTCCACAGGCGCTGCTAAGGCTATCGGTCTTGTTATCCCCGAGCTTAACGGCAAGCTTATCGGTTCTGCACAGCGTGTTCCTGTTCCCACAGGCTCCACAACTATCCTTACCGCTGTTGTTAAGGGTGCAGACGTAACCAAGGAAGGCATCAACGCTGCTATGAAGGCTGCTGCTTCCGCTTCCTACGGCTACAACGAGGATCAGATTGTTTCTTCCGACGTTATCGGCATGACATACGGTTCTCTGTTTGACGCTACACAGACAATGGTAGCAAAGATTGCTGACGACCTCTATGAGGTACAGGTAGTTTCTTGGTACGACAACGAGAACTCCTACACATCTCAGATGGTAAGAACAATCAAGTACTTTGCAGAACTTTAATTCCTGAATCGAATTAAAACAGCGGGCGTGTGCATTAGCATACGCCCGCTTTGTCTTGCCAAAAATCCTTGCGGCTTTTTCACACCGCGTCCATAAGCGTTCCTATCATCTTAAACGCCTTTGCCGCCGTCATTCTGCGGAAGCTTCGCCTTTTGCCAAGCGCGTTTACCGCAAGAAACGCAAGTCCGCCCGTGACAGTTCCCGCAATTGCCGCCTTTATGCAGGTTTCCTGCTTTCTGGTCATATATATCAACTCCTGTTTCATAACAAGCTTTTGGTTTGCAGAAATATTATCTGCCGCCGCGCTGTCTATATCCAAGGAAATAATTTGAAATAATCAACACCTTCTTAAAAATAATCGACACTTTCTCAAAATAATCGAAAAACACTTGCAAATTGTTGATTATTGTGGTACAATAGTCTAGTATGAATAAGGCGGTGATTTTATGGAGCTTAATATCGTGCTGGCGCAGCCGCAGATTCCCCAGAACACGGGAAATATAGCGCGCACCTGTGCCGTTACCGGCGCAAGGCTGCACATAATCCGTCCGATGGGCTTTACGCCCGACGACAAGCACCTTAAGCGCGCGGGTCTTGATTACTGGAGCTATCTTGATATCACTTATTATGACAGCTTTGAGGATTTTTTTGCCGCAAACGATGGCGAGTATTATTATTTTACCACAAAGGCGCAGAATTGTTACAGCGATGTGCGTTATCCCGATAAGTGCTACCTGTTTTTCGGCAGGGAGGACGCGGGACTTCCCGAAAAGCTGCTGTTTGAAAACCGCACCCGCTGCGTGCGTATACCAATGCGCGATACGCTTAGAAGCCTTAATCTCTCCAACAGCGTGGCGATAGGCGTATATGAAGCGCTGCGGCAGTGGGGCTTCCCCCAGCTTCAGAACAACGGCAGGCTTACCCAGTTTGACTGGAGCAATGCCAAGTGAGAAAGGAAACTACAAGATGAACGAGAATGTAAGAATTATAACCGACAGCGGCTGTGATATTCCGCGCGAGCTTGAGGAAAAATACAGCAATCTGCTTATCATAATGCCGTTTGATGTGACGATTGACGGCAAAAATTACGTTGACCGAAAGGATTTTACACCGCAGGAGTTCTACAAAATCCTTAAGGAGAACGCGGAAATCCCCAAGACCTCGCAGATTACCTCGCTGCGCTTTGAGGAAAAATACCGTGAGCTTTATGCCGAGGGCGTGCGCGAAATAATTGTGGACGTAATAAACGGCGCAGGCTCGCAGACATATTCCAACGCGGTTATGGCGGGCGAAGCGGTTAAGGAGGACTGTCCGCAGCTTAAGGTTTACGCCGTTGACAGCCGTACCTACACGCTTGGCTACGGCTATCCCATCATTGAGGCCTGCCGTAAGCTAGAAAGCGGTCAGAGCGCGGAAAGCGCCGCCGCCTATCTTGAGGACTGGGCAAGACATACCGAGGAATACATTGTAGGCTTTGACCTGCGGCACATGAAGAAATCGGGCAGGATTACCGCGGCGGCCTCGTTCCTTGGGGAGCTTATGGGGCTTAAGCCGATTATTTCGCTTATCGAGGGCAAGACCGAGGTTATCAAAAAGGCAAGGGGCGAAAAGGCGGCGATTGACGCGGCGGTTGAAATTATCGCGGCGAGAGCAATTCCCGAAACGCCCTACATGGTGGTGACCACAACCCGCCCCGAGCTGGAAAAGGAGCTTATCGACAAGCTTACCAAAAAGCTTGGCAGCGCGCCCGTTATGGTTGAGCCGACAGGCACGGTGGTTGCGTGCAACGCGGGTCCCGATTTTATCGGCATAATTATACGCGGCAAGGAACACGGATAAGGGAAAATGAGATTTTTCAACAGTTTGGGGCGTTATCGGAATTTTCCGATAGCGCCCCAGTTTTATGCTTTTATTCTGGCTGTGATGCGGATTTTGCGGCTTTCTCGCGCTTATCCATCAGCGCGGATATGGCGGCGCATTTTGCGGAGGTTTCCGCGTCGCTGTCGCGCGGGTTAAGTGCAAGTATCCGCTGAAGTATCTCCTGCTCGGCGGCGCGCACAGAGGGGTCTGCGCACGGCTCGCAGAAGCGCGCACGCTCGTAAAGAAGCTGGGCGTCATAGCCGCACTGCCGCTCCGCAGTGGCGCGGCTGATGGTTTCAAGCGCCTCGTTAAGCAGGGCGGTGAAGCGTTCGCCCGTGGGGTCGGGGTCGGCAATTTCAGCTTCCTTTGCGGGAATAAGCGCCAGCACCGCCGCGATAAGCGTTATGGGGAATATGTAAACCGCCGCGTGAAAGCCAATCAGCGCAAGACCGCACAGCGCGGCAGAAGCAATAAGCGCAGCCATTGCGGCAATGCCGATATTATGTCTGAAAATCAGGCTTTTCCGTTCCCACAGCGCTATTGCGGGTATCTGAAGCGCCGCCGCTGCCATAAGCAGCGCACAGCCGATAAGCGGCGCTATTTCATCGGCGGTGATAATTCCCGCTGCCGCGCCGATGGCACAGCAGACCGAAAGCGCAATATGCAGTTTTTTCATCAAAGCTCCTTTTCTGCGGCGGCAAAGCGAAGAAAGGCTTCCGCGCCAAGCATTGCATACCAATGCTCAAGATGTGTATAATGTATAAACACGCTGTCGCAGCCGCGGGCTTTAAGCCAATCCGCGGCAAGCGCCGTCATGTGCAGACCCAGACCCTTTCTGCGGAACTGCGGCACTGTTCCAACACAGCCAATGCTGCCGATTTTTCTTTTTCCGTCCGACAGGGCGCATATCTCGTCCCCGCCGACTATGCAGAACGCGGCTATCTCGCCGCCCTGAAAGCAGCAGAAAAAGCAGCCGCCGTCCTCAAAATACTGCACCCACTCCTCGTCAACCGCCGAAACGGCAGCGCGAAGCGCGGGAATATCTCCGTCATAAAAGCCGAACCGCACATTATCGGGTGCGCTGTACGGCGGGGGAACAAAATCCCGCAGAGGAAGCGCCATTTCGCAGAATGTTTCGGACAGTTTATAGCCGCGCTTTGCGAAAAAGGCGCGGCTGCTTTCGGCTGCACCGGGGATAATTCCGCCGCCGAGCGAAACCCGCGTGCCGCCGTGGGATTTTATATATTCCTCGCACTGCGAAAGCAGGAAAGAGCCTTCGCCCCTGCCGCTGAAAGCGGGCGCGGTGCAAAGCAGGGTTATCCTGTTCTCCCGACACACGGCAAAGCCGTTTTCGGTGCGGAAAAGCTTTGGGTTATCGGCAAACGTCAGCCGTCTGAAGCTTTCGGGGCCGGTTTCAAGCGCGGGAAAGCAGCTTGTGAAAATCTCATATTCCGTCATAAACAGAACCTCCGTTGCGTTTGATATGATTATAGCATTTCGGCGGCGGGCTGTCAAGGCTTGAAATAACACGGGATATGTGCTAAAATATCAATGAGGTGATTTGCGTGAAATTATCCGTTTTTTATGAGCATATATTTGAAGCCGCACAGCAAAGCGGCAAATCGGTTGAATGGGTTCTGCAATATGCTAAAAGCTGCGGCGTAGACCTGCTGGAATGCGACCTTTGGCGGCTTTCCGACCGCGAGGAGCAGCTTGCGCTTTTAAGGCGGTGCGGAATGGGCGTTTCCTGCATATATTCGCATTTTGATTTTCTGCATGACAGCGCGGAAAGCTCGGAGCGCAAGGGCAGGGAGCTGCTTTCGGCGGCGCAGTATTTCGGGGTGGAGAGGGTTCTTTGTCTGCCGGGACTTTACAGCGGCGCGCAGGACAGGGAGAGCGAAACCGCGCAGTTTATCGGCGGGCTTTCGCGGCTTTGCGATATGGCGCGGGATTACGGCGTTACCGTAACGGTTGAGGATTTTGACGATATAAATTCCCCCTGCTGCCGTATGCAGGATATCCGCAGGCTGCTTGACGGCTGCGAGGGACTGCGGTACACTTTTGATACGGGAAATTTCCGCTACTGCCTTGAGGACGCGGAAAAGGCATACGCGCTGCTGCACGCAAGCGTGGCGCACGTCCATCTTAAGGACAGAAGCTATGACCCCGCCCGCAGCAATGCGGACGGCACAAACGGCAAGCCCGACATTTCGGGGGAGATTATGTATCCCGCAGAGGTGTGCGGCGGCGTTATCGGCGCGGAACGGCTTATAAAGCGGCTGCTTTCGGACGGCTATGACGGGGTTTTTGCCATTGAGCATTTCGGCGCGGCAGACCAGCTTGCGTACATGAAAAAATCGGCTGAAAGCATTATTGGTATTATGGAGGGAGCATGATAAGGGTAACGGTCTGGAATGAATATCTTCACGAAAAGCGGCAGCTGGAGGTTTCGGCGATTTATCCCAACGGCATACACGGCTGCATTGCGGAGTTCCTTGGTAAAAACGAGGATATCGCGGTGCGCACCGCAACGCTTGAACAGCCCGAAAACGGTCTTTCGGAGCAGACGCTTGGCGAAACCGACGTGCTTGTCTGGTGGGGACACATGGCGCACGACAAGGTAAGCGAGGATACGGTGGAGCGGGTATGCCGCCATGTTCTTGGCGGAATGGGACTGGTTGCGCTGCACTCGGCTCATCACAGCAGGGTTATGAAGGCGCTTCTTGGCACAACGCTTAACCTGAAATGGCGGCACGGCGACAGGGAACGCATATGGTGCGCAATGCCCGCGCACCCGATAGCAAGGGGCGTGCCGCAGCATTTTGAGCTTCCGCGCGAGGAAATGTACGGCGAGCCGTTTGATATCCCGCGCCCTGATGATGTGGTATTTCTTGGCTGGTTTGGCGGGGGAGAGGTGTTCAGAAGCGGGGTTACCTTCACGCGCGGAAACGGCAGGATATTCTATTTCCAGCCAGGGCATGAGGAATATCCCGTATATCATGACGAAAATGTTCAGCGCATAATCACAAACGGCGTGCGGTGGGCGCACAATGCGGATATTTCAGACCGCGCCGTGATACCTGTCGAAAATCCGCCCGCGCTTGAAAAAAATACTTGAAATATGCGCGATAGTATGGTATACTTTAGGTTAGAGACTTAGTAGAGCCGAAAGGTAATGCCGATGTATAAATACGAAACCATCATTTACTGGAGCGCGGAGGACGGCTGCTTTATAGCGGAGGCTTCAGAATTGGCAGGCTGCGCTGCCGATGGCGAGAGCATGGTAAAGGCTCTTGAAAATCTCCATATGGTTATGCAGGAGTGGATAGAAACCGCCAAAATGCTTGGCAGGGATATTCCCGAGCCTAAGGGCAGACTGGCTTATGCGTAAGGCTGCCTTGCGGGAATGCTGAGAACGGCGGGTTTATTTAATAACAAAACAATCATTGACGGAGGTGCAAAATGGCAGGCATACTTGATTACGAATGCCCATGCTGCGGCGGAAAGATAGAGTTTGACAGCTCCTCGCAGCAGATGAAGTGTCCTTACTGCGATACCGAGTTTGAGGTAGAGGCGCTTAAGGACTACGGCGCGGTAATGAACGAAACCGAGCAGAAGCCCATGGAGTGGGACGTTACGCCATCTTCGGAATGGGGCGAGGGCGAAACGGCGGGAATGTCGGTGTACACCTGCAACTCCTGCGGCGGCGAGATAGTTGCGGATACAACAACCGGCGCAACTTCGTGTCCCTACTGCGACAGCCCTGTGGTGCTTACGGGACAGTTCAGCGGCGGTTTGCGCCCCGACCTTGTTATACCGTTCAAGCTGGATAAGGCGGCTGCGGTTGCGGCGCTTAAAAAGCATCTGGAGGGAAAATTCCTGCTGCCTGCGGCTTTTAAGGACGAAAACCATATTGACGATATAAAGTGCGTTTATGTTCCGTTCTGGATGTTTGACGCGGACTCTGACGCAAGCTTTGCTTACAGAGCCACAAGAGTACGCCGCTGGGAGGACGAGCGCTTCCGCTATGTGGAAACCAAGTATTATACGGTTCTGCGCGCGGGTCATATCGGGTTTGAGCATATCCCCGTGGACGGCTCTTCAAAAATGCCGGACGACCTTATGGAGTCTATCGAGCCGTTTGATTTTTCCGAGGTGAAGGATTTTAACACGGCGTATCTTTCGGGCTATCTTGCCGATAAGTATGACGTTTCCGCCGAGCAGAGCATGGAGCGCGCAAACGACCGCGTAAGGAACAGTATGCGCGATGAATTTCTGAAAACCGTAACAGGTTACAACACGGTTACACAGCAGCGCGAAAGCATCACGCTGGAAAACAGCAAGGTGTGCTATGTGCTTTGCCCTGTGTGGGTGCTTAACACCTCGTGGAACGGACAGAATTTCTTGTTTGCCATGAACGGTCAGACAGGCAAGTTTGTGGGCAATCTTCCTGTGGATATGGGCAAATTCTGGCGGTTCTTGCTGCTGTTTTCGGTGATTTTCGGCGCAGTCGGCGCGGGTCTTGGTGTGCTTCTTGGGCTGATGGGCATTATCTGAGGAGGGTGGAAGGTTGAAACACTGTAATATGAGCACCATACCAAAAAAGGGCGCACAAA
>CAZLBL010000002.1:0-53265 GCA_964557825.1 uncultured Ruminococcus sp. | reverse complement strand
GGTTGGCAAAGCCAACCCTTGCCACGTTAAATTACGGGGCAAGCCCCTTATTGAATTAATGCCAAGCATACCATTGTAGGTTCTGGCGAGTTCTGCCGCAAAAGCCATAATAGGCGTATTTGCTGCCATGTATATTTCCATATTCTCCTCGCCTATACCGAATGGGAAAGCATAAGATGTCCCAGCCAACTGAACAAGCGAAGCGGAATTGCCGAAAAACGGATATTCCACCTTAAATCCGTTGGCATACAGTCTGGAAGCATATATAGGGTTCTCAACACCAAAACCTGGCTGTGAGGCGGTTATATAGTCAAACCGCACCTCGCTTGCATTCGAATAAAATCTGAAGCCATACCACGGCAACGACAACAAGCAACGCAGCCAAGGGAATTAAAACAAATTCGGAGAAGAATCTAATCCTTCTCCGAATTTGTTTTATGTCCTTTTCAGTTTATTCTCGTGCTATTTTGTTGCGCCGCCTTTAACATTGTTGTTTTCCGCGCTTGCCGAGCCGCTTGTGTCCACAACAGCGCTGCTGACAGGAATTTCCACGCCCGCCTGCGAGATTACAGCAAGTACCTCCTGCGGGATTTCCGCGCCGTTTTTAACTGCCTGCGCCGCCAGTGCTGCCTGTTCCTCGGTGAAGCCCGCGGCTGCTATTTCTGCGGAATATTGAGCGATTACGGCGTCAACATTTTCGGGCGTGATATTGATATCAAGAGCCGTTTTTTGGTCGGGAATTTGTTTTCCCGCTGCGTCAATGCTGTAATTGTCATGATAAATAAGCTCGCTTACGCTTACAAATTCAAAGCCTTTATCTTTAAGCTGTTTCAGCAGCCCTGGCAGCGCTTCGGTGGTGTTTTCAAGGTCGTTGTGGAACAGCAGGATAGAGCCTGATTTAGTGCCTCCGACAACCTTTGCGGTTATCTGCTGCGCCGAGGGTTCCTTCCAGTCTATGCTGTCAACGTCCCACTGGATAACCTGCATACCCATTCCGTTCAGGGTGGTCAGCAGGGAATCGTCATATTCACCATAGGGGGCGCGGTAAAGGGTGGGTGCTTCGCCTGTTATCATTTCGATTTTGCGGGAACATTCCTTTGTGTCAGAAATAAGGTCGTTGACATTTATGCCCTCAACGTGCGGGTGCTGGTCTGAATGGTTCTGGATTTCGTGTCCCGCGCTGTAAAATCTCTCAACGTCTTCCGGATAGCGGTCGCACCAGTCGCCTGTGATAAAAAATGTCGCTGTTGCGTCATATTCGTCAAGTATTTCAATAAGCTCCTCAGTGTTTGAGTTCTCCCATGCAACATCAAAGGTCAGGGCGATTTTGTTGTCTCCTCTTTCTACGCAGTATATCGGAAGCTGCCTGCCTGCCGCCTGCGTTCCCACTGAGGTGACTATCGCAACCGCCCCCACCGCAACGGCGGCGGCAATCATCGAAGAAATCGCAGCAACCCTCTTTATCTTCTTTTTAGTAAATGTTATCATACGCATGGCATATCCTCCGTTTGCAGTATTGTGGTTTTTGTAGCAATATATGCCGCAGTGCGGACAAATATGACAGGCTTTGCTGCTGTGATAAAAAAGCGCGCAGGACTTATTTTGCCCTGCGCGCTTCGCTTATTTCAGATTTTTTCGTTCTTCAACAAGCTTTGCAAACCATTCAACCGTGTTGGGGTCTGCGTGCGAGAAAAATACGCTTCTGTGCTTGTCAAGCGCCGAAATTGCCTGCATTTCCTCGGCTGTAAGCGAGAAATCAAATACATTGAAGTTTTCTTCCATTCTTTCACAATGCGTGGATTTTGGAATAACAACAATTCCGCGCTGAATGTGGTGGCGCAGCATAATCTGCGCAGTGGATTTTCCGTGCTTTGCGGCGATTTCTTTCAGTGTTTCGTTTTCAAAAAGTCCCTCTCTGCCTTCGCCAAAGGGTGCCCACGCTTCCGCCTGTAAGCCGTATTTTCTGTTCCATTCAATTGCTTCCTGCTGTTGGTTGAATGGGTGAATTTCAATCTGATTCACCATTGGCTTTATGCGCGAGAATACCGCAAGGTCAATCATTCTGTCAGGGTAGAAGTTGGATATGCCGATTGCTTTCAGCCTGCCCTCGTCGTACAGTTCTTCAAGCGCCTTCCACGCGCCGTAGTAGTCGGCAAAGGGCTGGTGCAGCAGCATAAGGTCGATATAGTCCGTGCGCAGCTTTTCCATGGATTTCAGCACGGATTTTTTGCATTCCTCATAGCCATAATGCTCAATCCAGACCTTTGAGGTAAGAAATATTTCCTTTCTTGCAATGCCGCTTTTCTCTATCGCGCTGCCAACCTGCTCCTCATTGAAGTATGACTGCGCCGTATCAATCAGACGATAGCCTGTTTTCAGTGCGTCCAGCACGCAGCGCTCACATTCTTCCTTTGAAACCTGATATACGCCGTAGCCTAAAATCGGCATTTTAACGCCGTTTGATAGTGTAACAAATTCCATAAAAACTCCTTATCAATAGCATTGTTTAAGAATTTCCAGAATTTCATCTGCGCCAAGCTGCTTGTAGCCGCCGCCGAGGATTGTGGATTTTGCAATCAGCGGAAGCATTTCCTTTGTTGCGCCTACCTCGCGCAGCGTTGTTGGAATACCAAGGGTGCGGATAAATTCCGCAAGGCGGTCAATGCCCGCAAGTGCTGCGGCTTCCTTTGTCATTTCTGTGGTATCAACGCCCCATACTCTTTTGGCGAAGCGTACAAACTTATCAATGCCGTATCTGTAAATATATCTGTAATAAGGGATTGAAACAATGGCAAGACCCACGCCGTGTGCGCAGTCGGTATAAGCTCCCACCTGATGTTCAATCATGTGAACCTCCCAATCCTGCGTTTTGGAAAGTCCCGAAACTGTATTGAGCGCAAGCGTTGCGCACCACATAATATTGCTTCGTGCTTCGTAATCGGCGGGATTTTTCAGCGCCTTTTCTGTTGAGGAAATCAGCGCGGAAAGCAGCCCCTCTATAACAAAATCGGTGGTGTTTTCATCATCGCCGCTGAAATACTGCTCCATAAGGTGCGACATAATATCAAATACGCCGCTTGCCATCTGATATTTCGGGACGGAAAAGGTATATTCGGGATTAAGTATAGAGAATTGGGGATAAACCTCCGTGCCGAAAACCCTGCCGTTTTTCAGCAGCTTTTCCTCGTTGGTTATAACCGAGCCGCCGTTCATTTCCGAGCCTGTTCCCGCCATGGTGAGAATACTTGCCACGGGAACTATTCTGTTGCTGACAGCCTCGCCGTCCACCCAGTAGCGCTGCCACGGGTCGCCCTCGCAGTAGGCGGAAACCGAAATACCCTTTGCGCAGTCTATAACGGAGCCGCCGCCGACTGCAAGAATAAGGTCAGCGCTGTTTTCGCGCACAAGCCGCGCGCCCTCCAGAAGCTGCGCATAGGTCGGGTTGGATTTTATGCCGGAAAGCTCAACCACCTTTTTGCCGCAAGCCTTAAGTATCTGCAAAACCTTGTCGTAAAGTCCTATCTTCTTGATGGAAGCCTTTCCGTACACCAGCAGCACTGTTTCGCCATAATTTGCAAGCTCTCCCGAAAGGTTATCAAGCGCGTTTCTGCCAAAGTATATTTTTGTGGGATTGTAGTATGTGAAATCAAAATTCATAGCGCATCTCCTTATGATATGCTTCTGCCCATCTCATAGGCTTCTCTCATTGCTTTTGTATCCTTGACTTCGCCCTTTTCGTATACGCCTGTGCCGTAGATAACGCCCATTTCTCTTGCGCCCTCAACACAATCCGCATAGCCGCGGAAGCACGCAAGCGTTGTATCCATGGAGCTTACCGCGCTGTCCGCGGCGGTCATTATGTAATAAAAATCCTTGTTTTTAACCTCTGTCCAGCGGCATACCGTGCGGTCGATAACGGCTTTAAGCTGTGCGTCAATGGAATAGAAATAAACAGGGCTTGCAAGCACTATTACATCTGCTTCAATCAGCTTTTGCATTATTTCTGCCATATCGTCCTTTATGGCGCATACGCCGCTGCCGCGACAGGCATAGCAGCCCATGCAGTATCCTATTTTCTTTTCGGCAACGCGGATTTTTTCAGCCGTGCAGCCGCTTTCCACTGCTCCGCGCATAAACTCATCGCAGAGAATATCCGAGTTTCCGCCCTTGCGGGGGCTTCCCGATAAAATAAGCACTTTTTTATTCATGATGAACCTCCTGTTGACATTTTCAGCTTTTTGGTGTAAGCTATACACATAATTATATAACTTAAACCTGACTTTAAGTCAAGCGATTTTTTCAAAAAACGGAGGTTTTTTATGAATTATTCAATAGGCGAAATGGCAAAGCTTATCGGCGTAGCGCCGTCAACGCTGCGGTATTATGACAAGCAGGGGCTGCTTCCGTTTGTGGAACGCTCCGAGGGCGGCATACGCATATTCAAGGAAAGCGATTATGAATGGCTGCGGCTGATAGAGTGTCTGAAAAGGACGGGAATGCCGCTTAAGGATATCCGCAGCTTTGTATCCATGGCGATGGAAGGCGATTCAACGGTTGGCGCGCGCCTTGAAATGATTGTAAGGCAGCGCGAGGCGGTGCAGCGGCAGATTGAGGATTTGCAAAAGACTTTATCTGTGCTGGATTACAAGAAATGGTATTATGAAACGGCAAAAAAATACGGCTCAACCGCTGTCCCCGCAGCGACAGCCGACAACGAGCTGCCGCAGCTGCTTCGCGCGGCAAGGGAACTGCTGCGCGGGGAAACGGCAAAGCCGTGAGAAACACAAAAGTCCCCGAAATCGAAATCGGGGACTTGGCGTTTCAGCTTGAATAAAAATCAGAACTTGATTTCGCGGGCGTACTGTATGTACGGCAAGAAATTTTAACGAAGCAATCGGGGAAATATACCGAAAAGGCGTGTGCAACAGCTTGTGAAGACATGTTCTCAGTTCTTAAGGCTCTGCATAGGCGCGGGGATTCTGCCGCCGCGGCTGATGAACTTGGAGGAGGAGTAGCCGTTTATCTTCATTACAGGACCGCTTCCGAACAATCCGCCAAACTCCAGCATATCGCCCTCTTTCATGCCGATAGCGGGAATAACGCGCACTGCGGTGGTCTTGCTGTTTACCATACCGATAGCGGCTTCGTCCGCGATAATTGCGGAGATGGTGTCAACGGGGGTGTCGCCTGGAATACAAATCATGTCAAGACCTACGGAGCAGACCGCTGTCATCGCTTCAAGCTTTTCAAGCGACAGCGAGCCGCATACGGCGGCGTCAATCATGCCTGCGTCCTCGGAAACGGGGATAAACGCGCCCGAAAGGCCGCCAACATGAGAGGAAGCCATTACGCCGCCCTTTTTAACCGCGTCATTAAGCAATGCAAGGCAGGCGGTTGTGCCGTGCGTGCCGCAGCTTTCCAGACCTATTTCCTCAAGGATATGCGCCACGGAGTCGCCTACTGCGGGCGTGGGGG
The DNA here is from genome assembly GCA_964557825.1 of uncultured Ruminococcus sp. GTDB lineage: Bacteria > Bacillota > Clostridia > Oscillospirales > Ruminococcaceae > CAG-115. The sequence continues at coordinate 47,790 of CAZLBL010000002.1, read as the reverse complement.
CAAGTGAAAGGTCAACAATTCCGAAAGGAACGCCAAGCCTGCGGCTTGCTTCCGTGCCGACAAGCTGACCCATACGGGTGATTTTGAATGCTGTCTTTTTGATTATATCGGCAATTTCTGTCATGTTTGCTTCGGGGTGCTTTGCAATTGCTGCCCTTACAACGCCGGGACCCGAAACGCCCACGTTGATTTCGGTATCGTACTCGCCAACGCCGTGGAACGCGCCTGCCATAAAGGGGTTATCCTCGGGGGCGTTGCAGAATACAACTATCTTGGCTGCGCCGAAGCAGAAGTTATCCTTGGTTGCCTCTGCGGCGTCATATATTACCTTGCCCATCATGGAAACGGCGTCCATGTTTATGCCTGCTTTTGTTGAGCCGATATTTACGGACGAGCAGACGTTGGAGGTTTCTGCCATGGCTTCGGGGATTGAGTTTATCAGCTCAAGGTCGCCTGCGGCATAGCCCTTATGCACAAGCGCGGAGTAGCCGCCTATGTAGTTTACGCCCGTACCCTCGGCAACGCGCTGAAGCGTCTTTGCAAACTTTACGGGGTTTTTGCTGCGGGTTGCTGCGGCAACTATGGAAATGGGGGTTACGGAAATTCGCTTGTTGATTATCGGGATACCGTATTCCTTTTCGATATCCTCGCCTGTTTTTACAAGATTTTCCGCCTTGCGCATCATTTTTTCATAAATTCTGTCGCAGGCGCGGTTTTCATCGCTGTCGATACAGTCGATAAGGGAGATACCCATTGTGATAGTGCGGATATCAAGGTTTTCCTCCTGTATCATCTTTATCGTTTCAAGTATATCGCCTGTGTTAAGCATATTTCAATCTCCTTTGATTATCAGATACGGTGCATTGCGTTGAATATATCCTCGTGCATAACGTGAACCTGAAGTCCCATCTCGCTTCCCGCCTTGGTCAGCTTGTCTGCAAAGGCAATATAGTCAACGGTGAGGTCTGATATTTCTATCATCATCGTCATTGCAAACAAATCCTGCATGATGGTCTGTGTAACGTCCATAACGTTTGCCCTGCATTCCGCGCAGATACCGCTTACCTTTGCCAGAATACCTACTGTGTCCTTACCGATAACAGCTACAACTGCTCTCATTTTGTCCTCCTTGCCTGCATGGTACGGCAATCTCATTGTATAAAATCACCGCCTGCACACCTTAATTTTAATATTTCTTATCTATTATACTAAAAAATTTGCAAAAAGTAAATGTATTCGTAGACAAAAATTAAAATTTGTGATAAAATAATAAAAAAACCGTCTGCGGAATAAGATTTATGTGTAAATTTTCGGCTGCGGACACTAAGGACGAAGAAATTGGATACAGAAATCATATCGGCAGTTCCTGCAGACTGCCACACTCATTCCACATTATCCCCCGACGGCAGCGACGCGCCCGAAATTATGGCGCGGCGTGCGTATAGCCTTGGGATAAAGCATTTCACGCTGACCGACCATATAGAGAACGAGAAGCTTTCAAGCTGGCATTACGCCGAGGCTATGCAGCGTTCCTTTGAGGTGTACAAGGCGCTTAAAGCCGAGTATGACGGCAGAATGAACATATATTTCGGCGCAGAGCTTGGACAGGCGCTGTACAATCTGCCGCAGGCAGAGGCGATACTGGCGCAGTATGACTACGATTTTGTGCTTGGCTCGCAGCACAGGACAAAAAGCTATGCAAGGGTTGACCGCCTGCCCAATGACAAGGCGGTAAAATATGCCTATCTTGACGAATATTTTGAGGAAGTGCTTGCCCTTGCGGAGTGGGGAAAGTTCTGCGCGCTGTCGCACCTTACGTTCCCCATGAGGTTCATAAGCGGCGATGTCGGCGGCGGAGAGCTTGATATAAGCAGGTATGACGCGGTTATCGACAGGATATTTGACGTCATCATAAAGGGCGATATCGCGCTGGAGGTTAATTCCTCCGGTATACGCAAGGGACTTCATGTATCCATGCCAGGCGCGGAATACATTCAGCGTTACCGCGATAAGGGCGGCAGGCTGATAACGGTAGGCTCTGACGCTCACCGTGCGGAGGATATCGGCGCGGATATTCCGCAGTGCCTGCAAATGCTTAAGGGTATCGGTTTTACGCAGATTTGTGTGTTCAACAGGAAAAAGCCTGTTTTCATAAATATTTAATGGAGGACAAAACTATGAACAAGCTGCTGGATTTATTAAGACAGAACGCAAGGCTTTCCAATGCGGAGCTTGCCGCGATGCTGGGGATTACCGAGACGGAGGTCGCCGCGCAGATTAAACAGCTTGAGGACGAGGGTATCCTTATGGGATATTCTGCCATCATAAACGAGGAAAGCGCGGACGAAACCCGCGTTACCGCAATAATCGAGATAAAGGTTGCCCCGATGAAGGGCAAAGGCTTTGACGACCTTGCCCACACCATAATGGAGTATGACGAGGTTGACAGCGTATTTCTGCTAAGCGGCGCCTATGACCTTTCCGTAACCGTTACGGGAACTTCACTGCGCAAGGTTGCGCTGTTTGTTTCTGAAAGACTTTCCGCGCTGGACGGTGTAATTTCCACCGCAACACACTTTATCCTCAAGAGATACAAGGAGAAAAATCATGTATTCAGCGAGGATACGACAGATGAAAGGAGTCTGGTATCTCCGTGATGGATTATGACAAGATAATTCCCGATAAGATAAAAAGCATACAGCCATCGGGAATAAGAAAATTCTTTGATATTGCACAGCAGGTGGAGGGTGTTATTTCCCTGTCCGTGGGTGAGCCTGATTTCAAAACCCCGTGGGCGGTCCGCAAGGAGGCTATCCGCGTGCTTGAAAAGGGCAAGACGGCATACACCGCAAACAGCGGTCTTGCAGAGCTTCGCCGCGTTATATCGGAGTATCTGCTGACAACAATCAATACGCAGTATAATCCCGATAACGAGATTATTGTCACGGTTGGCGGCAGCGAGGCTATTGATATGTCGCTGCGCGCGTTGATAGCGGTGGGCGATGAAGTGCTTGTGCCGGAGCCAAGCTTTGTGTGCTATTCGCCTATCGTTTCAATGTGCGGGGGCGTCCCTGTGCCGATAGTTACAAGGCGCGAGGATAATTTCCGCCTGACAGCCGAGGCGCTTAGGGAAAAAATCACCCCCAGAACCAAGGCGCTTGTGCTGCCGTTCCCCAATAATCCCACGGGCGCGGTAATGCGCAGGGAACACCTTGAAGCCATTGCGGAGGTTATAAAGGATACGGATATAATCGTGCTGTCGGACGAGATATATTCCGAAATGACCTACGGCGGCGAAAAGCACGTTTCTTTTGCGCAGCTTCCCGGAATGAGGGAGCGCACAATTGTGATAAACGGCTTCTCCAAGGCGTATGCAATGACAGGCTGGCGGCTTGGCTATGCCGCAGGGCCGCAGCCTATTATGAAGCAGATGCTTAAGCTGCACCAGTACTGCATTATGTCCAGCCCGACAGTCAGCCAGTATGCGGCGATAACCGCAATGACCAAGTGCCGCGAGGAGGTTGACAAGATGGTGGAGGAGTACGATATGCGCCGCCGCCTGCTTGTAAAAGGCTTCAACGATATGGGGCTTGACTGCTTTGAGCCGCAGGGCGCGTTTTACGTTTTCCCCTGCATAAAATCCACGGGAATGACCTCTGCGGAGTTCTGCGAGCGGCTTATTTACGACAAAAAGGTTGCGGTTGTTCCGGGCGACGCATTCGGCAAAAGCGGCGAAGGCTTTGTGCGCGTTTCCTATGCGTACTCGGTTCAGCACTTGACAACGGCTCTTGGAAGAATAAGAGAGTTTCTTGAGGAAATAAAGAAGTGACCGTAATTGCAAATGCAAAGCTGAATTTATATCTGGATATAGTCGGAACGCGCGCGGACGGTTATCACCTGCTGGAAACGGTTATGCAGAGCGTTTCCCTGTCGGATATACTGGATATAGACATACTTGACGGCGAGGGGATAGAGCTTTGCTGCGACCACCCCGATATCCCCGCCGATGAAGCAAACATAGCGTACAAGGCGGCAAGATTATATCTTGAAGTTGCGGGAATACGGGCAAAAATCCGTATCTCAATACAAAAGCGCATACCGTCCGGTGCGGGAATGGGCGGCGGCAGTGCGGACGCGGCAGCGGTGCTTGCAGCGTTGGAGCGGCATTTCGGCGCGCTTGGTGAAAAACGGCTGTATGCCGCTGCACTGTCCTGCGGCGCGGACGTTCCGTTCTGCCTTAAGGGCGGCACGGCGCTGTGCGGCGGAATAGGCGAGGAAATATCCCCGCTTGGCGGCATAAGGGATTGCGCATTTCTGGCGGTTATGCCGGATTTCACCTGTCCCACGGGGGAGGCTTACAGGCGCTATGACAGCGCGCCCATAAAAGCGGCAAACGGTGCAAAGCGCTTTGCGGAAAGCCTTTGCGGCAGCTACGCCGATAAAATGTACAATGTTTTCGAGGTCTTGTATGCAGATGAGCGCATTGCCGAAATAAAGAAACGGCTTATTGCGGCGGGCGCGCGCGGCGCAATGCTTACGGGCAGCGGCGCGGCGGTGTTTGGCGTGTTTGAAAGCGGCAAAGCCGCGCAGGAAGCTGCAAACCTGTTTCCGCAGTATTTTACATCGGTCTGCAAGCCTATGGATAAAGGCATAATATTTGTATAAAAACGCGCTTTGCAAGGCGCATGATATCAGACAGGGAGGTAGAGCTATGATAAGAGTAAAAAATCATCTGGGCGAGATTACCGTTTCACAGGAATATTTCATGTCCCTTATAAGCAACACGGTTACAAGCTGCTTTGGTGTTGTTCAGATGAATATAGGCAGCGCAAAGCAGACGCTTGCAGCGTTTATGCCGTTCAAAAAGAACAAAAAGTCCGTAACGGGCATTGACGTAAGGGCGGGCAAGGATAAGCTTGTGGTGGAGCTGCATATTACGGTGATGTACGGCGTCAACGTTGGCGCGGTGGTAAAAAGCATCATGAACAAGGTGCGCTATGCCGTTGAGGAAAGCACGGGCATCTCGGTTGAAAGGGTCAACGTATACGTTGACGGTATAAGAACGTAATTATAGCATTGCCGCACAAAATCCAATTAAGCGATATTTGCGCGGTGTTGCCTAAAGTATAAGGAAGGATTAGTCGTTAAAATGAATATTACAGGAAAGCTTTTCAGAGATGCTGTTATCTCGGGAGCCAACAACATTCAAAATCAAAGACAGGCGGTGGACGAGCTTAACGTGTTCCCCGTGCCCGATGGAGATACGGGTACAAATATGTCCATGACAATAGGCGCTGCTCTTGCGGAAATGAAAAATCTCAGCGCGGAAATAACTGCGGGCGAGGCGGCAAAAACAGCAGCCTCGGCAATGCTGCGCGGCGCAAGAGGAAATTCGGGCGTTATTCTGTCGCTTATTTTCAGGGGACTTTCAAAGGGGCTTGCAGGCAAAAATGAAGCTGACGCAAAGGCACTGTCGGAAGCGTTCAAGCTTGGCGTGGACGCGGCTTATAAATCTGTCATGAAGCCGACCGAGGGCACTATTCTCACCGTTGCAAGGGAAGCGTATGAAAACACCGTTTCTCTCGGCATTGAGGGCGGCGACGCTGCGGAGTTCCTTGCGGCGTATATCGCGGAAGCGGAGAAAACGCTTGCAAAGACCCCCGAAATGCTTCCTGCGCTTAAAAAGGCAGGCGTTGTGGACGCAGGCGGCCGCGGACTTATCGTGATTTTAGAGGGCATGATGCAGGTGATAGGCGGCGGACAGATAATAGAGTCTGAAGGCGGTGTAAAGCCTGCCGCACCTGCCGCTGTTGCGGCGTCCGGCGCGGTTCAGGAGGAAATCACCTTTGCGTACTGCACCGAATTTATAGTAAACAAAAAGCAGAGCGCCAAGGACGCAACCGCATTGCGTGCATATCTGGAAACCATAGGCGACTGTGTTGTTGTGGTTGACGACGAGGATATTATCAAGGTTCACGTTCATTCCAATCACCCCGGAAAGGCTATTGAGGAGGGTCTGAAGTTCGGTGAACTTACAAAGATGAAGATTGAGAATATGCGCGAGCAGCACAATAATATCATCAAAGCGGACGAGGCGCAGCAGACGAACCGTAAGGCTCCCGTAGCGCCGGAAAAGGATATGGGCTTTGTTGCAGTTGCAGCGGGCGCGGGACTTGAAGCGCTGTTTCATGACCTTGGCGTTGACAATGTGGTTCGCGGCGGTCAGACAATGAACCCGTCCACAGAGGATATTCTTGAGGCTATCGGGCAGACCCCTGCGCATAATGTGTTTGTGTTGCCTAACAACAAGAACATAATCATGGCGGCAGAGCAGGCGGTGAGCCTTGCCGACAGAAATGTCTGCGTGCTTCAGTCCAGAACTATCCCGCAGGGCATTACAGCAATGATGGCGTTTGACCCCGATTCTGATTTTGTTGCCAACAGAAGCGGCATGACAGAGGCTCTTGCAAATGTTCAGAGCGGGCAGATAACCTTTGCCGTGCGTGACAGCGAGTATGACGGTCATAAAATTAAGCAGGGTGATATTCTTGCCATGGATAACGGCAAAATAGTATTTACCGAAACAGATGTTACAAAATCGCTTATAAAGCTTACAAAGCGGCTTATCACATCTTCCAGCAGCTATATTACGGTGATTTATGGCTCAGACGTCAGTGACGCTGACGCAGAAGCGGCTTATGAGAAGCTTCGCGCAAAAGTCAGCGATAATATTGATATTGTTCTGGTAAACGGCGGTCAGCCTGTATATTACTATATCATTTCCGTGGAATAATTACGGTATTTCTGATGGATATAACATATCTTAAGGGCGTAGGTCCTAAAAGGGCGGAGCTATACAGAAAACTGGGCGTGGAAACGGCGGAGCAGCTTGCAGAGCTGTATCCGCGCGATTATGTGGATTTTACCGCGCCGCGTCCCATTGCGCAGGTGCAGTCCGGAGAGGTCTGCGCCTTTCGCGCGTTTGTTGTGAAAAAGCTGTCGCCGTTCAGCAAATATGCCAAAATGGCGATATACAAGGCGGTGCTTTCCGATGGAACGGGCAGTATTACTGCGGTGTTCTTCAATGCAAAATACACGTTTGAAAAGCTTCAGGAAAACATGGAATATCTGTTTTACGGCAAGATAACGGGCGACCTTATCGGCTTGCAGATATCCTCGCCGATGATTGTCGGAGCGGACGAGGGCGGGCTTATTCCAAAATATCCGCTGACGGCGGGGCTTACCAACAACCTTGTATCCGGAAATGTAAAAACCGCGCTTTCTGTTGTAAAACAGCGCGAAATACTGTCCGAGGATATCAGAAACGCCTATTCGCTTCTTACAAGGGCGGAGGCTGTGCAGAAAATCCATTTTCCCAAAAGCCGCGAGGAATACACGGCGGCAAGGCGTGCGCTTGTGTTTGAGGAGCTGCTTACCCTTAAGCTTGGGCTTGCCTTAATGCGCAGCAGGGGCAGAACTCTCAGCGGCGCGGTTATGACGGAAAAAAGCCTTTCGCCGTTTTACGGCGCGCTGTCTTTTGAGCCTACCGGCGCGCAGCTTCGCGCAATATCCGACTGCATAGCCGATATGAAGCGGATTTATCCTATGAACAGGCTGCTTCAGGGCGACGTTGGCAGCGGCAAAACGCTGGTTGCTGCGGCTGCGGCATATTTTTGCTGTCTTAACGGCTTTCAGACGCTTGTCATGGCACCCACCGAGGTGCTTGCAAGGCAGCATTACCGCACATTCAGCGAAATGCTTGCGCCGCTTGGGGTTAATGTGTGGCTGCTTTCGGGCAGCCTTTCCGCAAAGGAGAAAAGCGCGGCAAGGCAGGCTGCCGCCGATGGCAGCGCAGATGTGCTGATAGGAACGTCCGCGCTTATACAAAAAACCTCGCTGCCAAAGCGCACGGGGCTTGTTATAGTGGACGAGCAGCACCGCTTTGGCGTGGCGCAGCGCGCAGCGCTTGCGGAAAAGGGCGCTGCGCCGCATATCCTTGCAATGTCTGCAACGCCTATCCCAAGAACGCTTGCGCTGATAGTGTACGGCGACCTTGACGTATCTGTTATAAATGAAATGCCGAAGGGCAGAATACCTATCAAGACCTACGCTGTTGACACATCGTTCAGAACGCGGATATACAATTTTATCAAAAAGCACATTGCCGAGGGCAGACAGGCTTATATTGTCTGCCCGCTTGTTGAGGAGAGTGAAAATCTCCGCAGCGAAAAGGCAAGCGCGATAGAATATTACAACAGGCTTTGTGAAAACGAGTTCCGCGATATACCCGCAGGCTTGCTTTACGGAAAAATGAAGCAGGCGGATAAGGACGAGGTTATGCGCGCGTTCCATGATAACGAGCTTAAGCTGCTTGTTTCAACAACGGTTATTGAGGTTGGAATAGATGTGCCCAACGCAAACGTAATGCTTATTGAAAACGCGGAGCAGTTTGGGCTGTCGCAGCTTCATCAGCTTCGCGGCAGAGTAGGCAGGGGCAGCGCACAAAGCTACTGCGTTCTTATGACCGACAGCAAAAGCGGGTACACAAGGGCGCGCACGGAAGCCATGGTAAAAACAACGGACGGCTTTGAAATAGCGCGGCAGGATTTGGCACTGAGAGGTCCCGGAAACTTTTTCGGGCGGCAGCAGCACGGACTTCCGCCGCTTAAGATTGCGGATATCGCGGACGACGCGGAGGTTTTGTATCAGGTTGAGGAACTGTCGCAGCAGCTTCTTGGCGCAGACCCGCTGCTTAGTCGGCCGCAGAACGCGGGTCTTAAAGCGGGCGTTGAACTGCTTTTCAGCCAGAACGAGCTGTACGGGTGGAACTAACGGCGAAGTATATGCCGGAATTAACGGATAAAGGGGAATGGAAATGTCACAGCAGGAGCTTGAAATAAAAATGGAACGTTGGCGCTATCCGCGCTTTTTCACGGAAAATATTTCGGAAACAACAGCAGTGCTGTCGGAGGAGGACTCAAAGCACGCGCGTCAGGTGCTTCGCATGAGAGAGGGCGACTACGCTGTTATCTGTGACGGCAGGGGCACGGATTATCTTGGCAGACTTTCGGAATGCGGCGGCGCGTGCGTTTTCGACCTTCTCGAAAAAACCGCCAACGAAGCCGAACCGAGCGTTCGCCTGCGGCTTTTTCAGGCAATGCCTAAAAGCGACAAGATGGAATTTATTGTACAAAAGGCGGTGGAGTGCGGTGCGTGCGAGATAGTTCCGTTTTTCTCAAAGCGCTGCGTTTCGCGTCCCGATAAAAAGCAGCTTGAAAAAAAGACCGAGCGTTACCGCCGCATAGCATACGAGGCGGCAAAGCAGTGCGGCAGGGGCATAATTCCCGCGGTGCATGAGGCGGTAGAATTTTCCGTGCTGTTTGATATGCTTGAAAAGGGAAATACGGGCATACTATTCTATGAATGCGCCGAGCTTCCGCTCAGCAAGGCGGTTTCGGAGCTTTCGCAGAATATCGATATTGTAATCGGCAGCGAGGGCGGCTTTGAGCAAAGCGAGGCGGCGGCTCTTGCAGAGCATGGGTTTGTTCCCGTATCGCTTGGAAAGCGCATTTTAAGGTGCGAAACCGCGCCGATAGCGGCAATTTCGGTTTTGATGAATATGACAGGAAATATGTAGCTTTTTTGTGAAAAACAGACAAAATTTGTGATGACGTATTGCAAAAATTCGTAAAAAGGTATATACTGTACGATGTAGATTTGTTCTATGGCGGCACGGCGATAGGCTTGTGCGTTGCCGCCCAACAGATATCAGGAGGTTAAATAATATGGCAAAAGGATTTGGTCTTGCACTGGTAGGCTTGCTTGCTGTTGCGGGCGGTGTTGCTGCCGCAGCATATCTTACAAAGAAGAAGATGGACAAGGAAAACGATGCTGATTACTACGATGAGTGGGACGACGCAGAGTGGCTTGACGATGAGGATTTCGATTTTGACGACGCTGACGAGTGCATTTCAGATACTGCTTCTGAGGCTGCTGCCGCTGTTGCGGAGGTAAACAAGCAGAACGATGAGCTTATCGAGGAGGAAGAAGCTGCCGCAGAGGATACCGAAGCGCAGCTTTAAGGCACTGCCGTTGCAAAACTGACGTAAAACGGGGCGTGCGCAGCATTGCCCTGTTTTCATGTGTTTGGAGGACTTTTATGCTTAATTTTGGTAAGGATAAAATAACTTTAATGTGTGCCGCGCTGGGCTGCTGTCTGCTGATGGGCGGCTGCGGCGGAAGCGGGGAGAGCGTTTCGCAGAGTGACAGCTCCGCACCTGTCGAAGTAACCTCGCAGACAGAGAGCAGCTCCGCGCCTGAGGAGAACAGCGTTTCCGAGGGCGCTTCCACCACGGCTTCAACGGCGCAGACGGCGCAGTCCGAAGCCACTGAAAGCAAGGCGGACGAAAGCGATGTAGTTATAGAGCTTGACGATACCTATGCAGAGATGGTCATGGACTACGGCAATTCCTATCTGGGACTGCCGCGCATGGATAAGGTTTATGTATTCCAAAGCACGGGCGAAAGCGCCGAAATCGGCGGCAGCAAGTGCTATGCCGTAAGCTGCTACGATGAAAACGAAGGCACGCTGTACTATATGTGCGATTTTTACATAACCGAGGACGGTTCGGCGGTTTATCGCTATTATCTTTCCGATGACAAGTATGTGCTGCTGCCCGAAAGCAAGGAATTTGTGCAGATGGATCCCACAACCCAGACGGCAGAGGAAATTTTTGCCGCCGCAAACGAGCTTTACGGCTATTTTGACATGGCGTCACTGGACGGCGACAGCGAATGCAGGATTGAGGCAGAGGTAAATGGTTCAACATGGGTATACCAAAGGGTTATTGATGAGCGCCTTAACACAAAGGCGAAGCTGCTGAACGCGCTTAGCTGCTATTTCTCAACCGATATAATCAATTCGCTGATGGATACTTCCGTGTACCGCGAGGGAGAGGACGGTATGCTTTATTCCACAGGCGGCGCAAGGGGCGCAAATATTTATTATCAGTACTCTGTGTATGAACTGGTCGAGCTTACCGAGGATACCGCGGTGTTCAAGTGCTATGCTACCTACGGCGATGAGGAGTTGGAGGGCGAGAACACAAGAACAGACGAATACACCTATAACGCCGCCAAGCAGGACGGCAGATGGGTGTTTACAAACTTCAAGCTTCCTTATTGATTTAATTGCTTTGCGGCAGGAAATTGTTCCTGCCGCAGTTTTTGTGAAATATATCAGACCGTCGGAAAAGCCCCGTTGAGGTTTTTCTGCTGAAACATTCGCCCTATGCACATGGTTTGTCGGCATAGCCGACAGAAAGCATAAGGCGAAGCCGTTGATGGCACGCTTGTGCAGATAGTAGTGCTTTTTGCCTCGGCAAAGCTGAGGGAAAATGTATTTCAAAATCCCGCTGCGCGGGCAAATATACTTTTTCAATAAACTGTCGGCAGCCCCCCCTGCCGATTTTTTGCAGAATTTTTTGAAAAAATTCCAAAAAGCTATTGACAACAACTGTACTAAGTGATATAATACAACTGTACTAGTACAAACAGTACAGTTGATACGGTTGATACACACATCATACAAAGGAGGTCAGAGTTGTGCTTGACATAAGGCTTGAGGGCAAGGCGCCGATTTATGAGCAGCTTTTCAGCGGTGTGGCGGGGCTTATATCCTCGGGAAAGCTGACACCTGATGAGCGCCTGCCCGCCGTGCGCGAGGTTGCAAAGCAGCTTGGCATAAATCCAAATACGGTGCAAAAGGCTTATGCGCTTCTTGAGCAGGCGGGATTTATATACTCCATGCCTGCAAAGGGCAGCTATGTTTCGCCGCAGACAGCGGCTGCCGACGCGGTTCGCACAGAGGCGCTGCGGCGGCTGGAGGAGGAACTTGCTGCGGCAAAAAAAAGCGGCGTAACCCGTGAAGCGGTTATTGGTTCGGTAGAAAAAATATGGTCAGACGACAGGAATGAGGGGAATTTATGATTGAGATAAAAAATGCGGTTATGCGTTTTGAGGACTACCGTGCGCTTGATGGTATAAGTCTTGAGATACCCGAGGGGTGTGCGTATGGTCTGCTTGGCAGCAACGGCGCGGGAAAATCCACGCTGCTAAGGCTGCTTTCGGGAATATACAGACCCGATTCGGGCGAAATTCTTATAGACGGACAGCCTGCATACAACAACGTTACGGTTAAGGAACGGGTGTTTTTTATCAATGACGAAACGGTGCAGTTCAACAATATGACGCTTGCTGATATGAAAGCCTATTACAAGCGCTTTTATTCAAGCTTTGACGAGGAATTGTTTCAAAGGCTGCACAGCGCGATTGAGCTGCCCATGAAAAAGCGCCTTAACACCTTTTCCAAGGGCATGAAGCGGCAGGCGGCGGTTATCTGCGGCATATCCTGCAAAACGCCGTACCTGTTTCTTGACGAGGCGTTTGACGGGCTTGACCCCACAATGCGCATAATAGTAAAGCAGATGCTGATTGACGCAATGCTTGACAACAGCCTTACGGTTATTTTTTCCTCGCATAATCTTGGGGAGATTGACGAGTTCTGCGACCGCGTGGGTCTGCTTCATGCGGGAAAGGTGGTATTTGACCGCGAGCTTGACAACGTAAAGGGCAGCGTGGTAAAAATCCAGACGGCGTTTGACCGTCCCGTTTCGCGCGAGGATTTCAGCGGCTTTGAGGTGCTGCATATCGAGAACACGGGCAGCGTAACGCACATAATCGCCAAGGGCGACCGTGAAACGATAAGAAACGGAATTAACGCGCTTTCGCCCAAATTGTATGACGAGGTTCCGCTAAGCCTTGAGGAGATATTTATTTACGAAATGGAGGTGCTTGGCTATGACAGCTCTAAGCTTGAAAGGTAATTTTTCCAAATTTGGGGCATATTACGGCTACAAGCTGCGCACATTGCGTTCTATGATTATACTAAACAGCATTTTTTCGCTGCTTTCCTATCCGCTGATATTCGGCATAATGCTGCCGACCTTAAACGCACAGGTGGAGCTGGAACTATATTATGCACAGTATGGCTATGGCACAGCAGAATATCAGCGCCTCAGCGCGCAGAGCGCTTCGTGGATTTCGCTGCTGACGGCGGCGCTTGTAATCGGCGTTATCATGCTTGTGGCGATATTCGTTATGAATTATGTCGTTACGATAAAATCCTTCCGCTGGCTGTATAAAAAATCGGTTGTGGATATGGATTATTCGCTGCCCGTATCCGAGGATACGCGTTTCTGCGGCGATCTGCTTGCGGTGATTACAACCTGCCTTGTGCCGCATATTATCGCAATAATTGCGGGCGTTGCACTCTGCAACGGAATGACCGGCGTTGAGATATATGCCGATTATGTTGCAATGCTGGTTAGCATTGTTCCGCAGCTTATGTTTACGGGCTTTGCCGCAAGCGTTATGCTTATCGCGTTTACGCTGTTTGTTATGTCGCTTTGCGGACGCGGCGCTGAAGCAAGACTATATCCTGCGGTTATCAATGTGATAATCCCGATAATAGTTGCGATGTGCATAAACATTGTCATCAGCAATGTTTACGGTATGTCGAATGCGGCGAGCGGCATTAGCAGCTACACGGCTGCGGCGTTTACCTCGCCGCTTGGCTTGCTTGGATACACCTTTGCCTATGCGCTGGATTCAACTGCGGTTTTGTTTGGCAGCGGTGACATGATATTTGCCGCGCCGATTACAAAGGCAGGGGTGCTTGTACCGCTTATCCTGATAACCCTCGCGCTGTTTGCGGGTGCGTATCTGCTTATCCGCAGACGCCATGCGGAGCGCGTAGGAAGCCCGTTTGTTTACGGCACAATGAAGCTTGTTGTTCCTGCGGTTGTGATTTTTGCGTTTGCCGCCGTATTTTCAATCTATATAATGAGCGGTCTGTTCGGCAATGCCAACGCCGACATCAATTCCTACAGCTATACCGAAAGCGCGGGCGGATATATAGTGGCGCTGATTATTCTTACCTTTGTGCTTTATGTGATTATGGAGCTTATCAGCGGCAATGGCTTCAAGAAATTCCACATAACTCTGCTTAAATATGTTGTAACGCTTGCGGGAAGCTTTATTATCTGCATGGGATTGTATTTCTCCAACGGAATGGGCATGGCTTATTACGTTCCCGATTCGTCACAGGTTGCTTCGGCGTCGGTATCGTTTTGCGGCGGCAGCGGTATGTGGATAAACGGAGATTTAAGACAGCCGGATAACATCAAGGCGCTGACAGAGGTTCATGCGGATATACCCAAAAACGGACCCGAAACCACCTCTTATGAGTACAGAGTTTATATCGACTATACGCTTAAGGACGGAACAACGGCTTCGCGCCAGTATTATGTGACGGAGCAGCGCTATAACGACATCTGTGAGCGCCTGTTCAGCAGCGAACTTTACCTTTCCTCGGAGGCAGGCAGACTGCTTGACAAATGCACGGTGAAGAACAGCTATATATCGCAGATTCTTGTAAGCTCCAATCCGCCGTTGCTCTGCAATATCCCTGCGGAACAGCTTGTTGCCGCGCTGGAAAGCGACTCAAAGCGCGTAACTCCCGAGATGATGTATAACGCTTCGGCACGCGGCAAAGCCGTTTCCATTGGCTTCGGCATTTCAAAGGTGGTTTCAGAGCATATCACAGATTGGAACTTTGAATACATTCCTGTTTATCCGTGGTATGCCGATACGCTGGCACTGCTTGCGGACAACGGAGTAACTGACCTGTTTTCTCTGGATTTGTCGGATTACAGCTGTGCTTATCTGCTTGAAATGAACCCAAAACTTGCGCAGAACGATATTGATGTTGGCTTGTATTACCTTCTTACGCTTGACAATCCGCAGGCGGAGGATTATATCCGCGCCGGATATTCCTACGACTATGAAAAAATGGAAAAGGAGGCACTGGAGGAGATTAGATACAATTATTTCCAAGGCACTGGCGGAGTAGTGCTTCTGCCGCAGGATAAACAGCTTATAGGCGGGCTGTATGATAACAGCGCCAGCGCTTTTGACGGCAGCTATCCGCTTGATACGGTGTACCGCCTGGTGCTGTGCGTAGCTCCCTGTGAATATGAGGGCATGGTATCCTACTATGTCAGCGCGGATTACGCTTCGCGAGCGGCAGAGATTTACAAGACCTGCCAATAACTAAGCCAACCACACTCCCTCAATATTACGGAAAGGTGCGGTTCTCTCAAGAGAGCCGTGCCTTTTCGCGCGTTTAGGTGAATTTCACATATCGCGTTTATGCTTTTTGTGCAATGTAAACATATTCTGCGGCAATAATTGTAAATAATTCACGGAATTTTGTGTGACTTTCATAAAAATTCACCTTAAATTTTTATGTTTTACTACATCGTTTTTTTGTGAAAATGGCGCAAAAAACATTGCAAAATCTCTCTGAATGGTGTATAATTGTAATACGAATGACTGTGTAAGGTCGTAGGTCTTGAATTTTTAATGTACTTATTTATAAGGGGAATTGATATGGCACTATTCGATACCACCGCGTTCCGCATACTGGAGCAGGGAATGAGCGTTCTATGGCAGAAGCAGCAGATTATTTCCCAGAATATCGCAAATGCGGACACGCCCGACTATAACTGCAAATATCTTGAGTTCAGCGGCGTTCTGCGCGATAAGCTGCGCGCCAACGGAACGATAAAGAAGGAACTTAATCTGACTGAGCGCCTTGTTATTGACACCTACACAAGAGATCAGATAGACGGAAACAACGTTGATAACGATACCCAGATGGCTGAGCTGACCAATGCGCAGCTTCAGTATGACGCGCTGATAAACTCCATGAACGGCAATTTCACAAGGATAAGAAGCGCAATGGTAACGAAGTAACGGAGGTAGTGTATGGCATTTTTAAGCTCGCTTAACATTCCTCTCTCGGGCATGACCGCGGAGAGGCTTAGAATGGATATAATCTCGCAGAACGTTGCCAATGCCGATAATGTTGCAGGCTCCGCAGAGGACGCTTACAAGCGCCAGATGGTGGTTTTCGGCGAGGACAGAAGCTTTAAGAAGCTGCTTTGGACAAAGCTTGGCACGGGCGAGGCTCATTTCCACAAGTACATACAGTACAGGGGCGTGCAGACTACCCGCATTGTTGAGGACGAAACCCCTGCAGAGCCTGTGTATGACCCCACACACCCGCTTGCGGACGAGCTGGGCTATGTTTATGAGTCGAATGTAGATGTTGCCACAGAGCAGCTTGACGCCGTTGAGGCTTCAAATATGTACGACGCAAACCTTGCCGTGTACGAGGTTGTGAAAAGCATGGCGCAGAAGGCGCTTAACATCGGCAAGGGCTGATATAGGATAACCGCAGACTGAAAGGACTGATATCATGATAGATTTTGTACAGATTCCCACCATAACCGCTATGCAGCCTATGGCGCAGATGGACGCGCAGAGCGGCACATCTGCCGTAAATGTAAAGGACGCTTCCTTTATCGATGTGTTCAGGGGCCTTGTGGATAACGTTGTTGAAACCAACGAGCAGGTTGACAGGGACGCTATCGACATTATGCTTGGCAATATAGACGACCTTGCGCAGGTTCAGACGAACATAGAGAAAGCCAATACCGCGGTTGACCTGCTTGTATCGGTTAAAAACGAAGCGCTCAGCGCTTACAATACAATAATCAATATGCAGGTTTGATAAGCGAAAGGCTTTGAACCGGCTATGGAGGTCACTTTTTAAATGAACGAAAAGCTTAAGAACACGGTGACTACCGTTAAAGAAAAGTGGGGCGGTCTGTCAAAGGTGGCAAGGGTGCTGCTGATAACCGTTCCCGTAGCGATAATCGCCATAATCATAGTTATAGTTATACTGTTAAACCAAAAGGGTCACGCTGTTCTGTTTTCGGGTGTGAATAACGCCGAGGCGGGTGAAATCGCCACGGCAATCATGAATCTTGGCGTAACAGACGTCAAGGTCGAAAGCGACGGCGATATCGTAGTTCCAGAGGATCAGGTGGACTATCTGCGAATGCAGATGTATATGCAGGGCTATCCCACATCTTCCACCGATTATGAGATATGGAACACGGGGGTTGACCTGTGGTCTACGGACGCGGATAAGCGCGAGGTTAAGCGTCAGCAGCTTGAAACGCGCATAGGCGCAGCACTTGCAACGCTTGACGATGTGCGCGAGGCAACGGTTACGCTGGTGCTTCCCGAAATATCGGATTATGTTATAGATACAGGCAAGGGCGTTTCTTCATGTTCCGTAATCCTACGTCTTAAGGACGGCGCGGCATTAAGCAACGCGGAGGTTCGCGCAATATATCGGGCGGTTAAGACCAGCGCGGAAAATCTGACAAACGATAACATATCAATTCTTGACACCACGGGCAAGATGTACACTTGGGTAAACCCCGAGGACGATCTGCTGGCTGACGAGGACGCGTCCGGCGTTGAGATAGCCCAGCGCAGATTCCAGTTCCAGCAGGAGTTTGAGGACAAGCTTTCCGAGGGACTTGGCAAGATGTTTGACAAGGTTTACGGTGAGAAGAATTACGCGTTCAATGTCACCGCAATACTGAATTACGACCAGAAAACCGTGGACGAGGAGGAATATATTCCCGACGGCGACACCCACGCAGGCGTAATAGAGCATGAAAAGGACGTTACAGAGGGCGGATATCTCGGCACGGAGGACGGCGTTGTAGGAGTAACCCCAAATGCAGACAGTTCTCCCGATTATCCCGAAATAATAGGACTTGAGGACGGACAGAACTACTATTACAGCAGCTCGGAAACCCAGTACAAGGTTTCAAATATCAAAACCTCGCTGATAAAGGACGGTTACAGCATAGAAAAGCTGAGCGTTGCGCTGATGATTAACGAAACAAGCATGACCGAGGCGGAGCGCGAGGCACTCTGCGACATAGTTGCAAAGGCTTCGGGAACGGATATTGCAAACGTTGCCGTGTACAATACGCCGTTTGCACTTTCGGGCAGCAGCGGAACGACAATAGGCTTCGACGACGGACTTAGGGTAATAACTCCCGAGGATACATACCGCGATATGCTGCTGTTTATCGTTATCGGTCTTGGCGTGCTGCTGATAGTGCTGCTTATCGTATCGCTGTTTATGAGCAGCTCCAGAAAGAAGAAGATAAGACGCAGACAGGAAGCTGCGCTTGCTGCCGCAGGCAGCCAGTATGAGGCTATGGGAACCGCGCAGGCTCCGGAGCCTGTTGAGGAAGTGGATATCAATATCGCCAGCCTTACAGAGGAAGCGGGCAAGGATACAAGGGAAACTATCCTCAAGCGCGAAATCAGCGAGTTTGCAAAAACAAACCCCGAGATTGTTGCTTCTATAATCAAAAATATGCTCAGAGAAGAGTAAAACCCATCGGAGGGATATAAATGGCAAGAGAAAATTCAAGAGAGCTTTCCACCGCGCAGAAAATAGCTTTGGTAATAGCTTCAATGGGTGCTGAAAATGCGTCAAGCATTTATAAGCACCTCTCCGATGACGAAGTTGAGGCGGTTTCCGTTGAGCTGGCAAGACTTGACTATCAGCCGATAGAGGTTGTGGAAGAAGTACTTAATGAGTTTTATGAGCTTTGCCTTACGCAAAAGGTTGTTACAGAGGGCGGCGTTGATTACGCAAGGGAAATTCTTGAAAAGGCATTTGGTCAGGAAGCCGCCTCCAATCTGCTTGCGCGGATAACAAAGCAGCTTAAAACAAAATCGTTTGATTTTGTCAGAAAGGCAGACTACAAAAATCTTCAGGCTATCGTTCAGAATGAGCACCCTCAGACCATCGCGCTGATTTTGTCCTATGCAAGAAGCGACCAGGCGTCCGCCATTCTTGCGGAACTTCCAAAGGAGAAACGCGTAGAGGTTGTTGAGCGTATAGCGCGCATGGACAGGGCTTCGCCTGAGGTTGTAAAATCTATAGAGCAGGCGCTTGAAAAGAAGTTTGCAAGCCTTGTTACCATGGATTCCATGGAGGTTGGCGGTATCAACTATGTAGCCGAGATAATGAACAATGTTGACCGCGCAACGGAGAAGTTTATATTTGACGAGCTGTCGGTGCGCGACCAGAAGCTTGCCGAACTTATTAAGCAGAAGATGTTTGTGTTCGAGGATATCGTAAATCTGGACGCGCTGTCTATTCAGGCATTTACAAAGGAAATCGACCCCAAAGATCTTGCAATCGCAATCAAAGGTTCTACGCAGGAGGTTGCCGAGTGCATCTTTGCAAATATTTCCACCCGTGCAAGAGAGAGCCTTCAGGCAGATATCGAGTATCTGCATAATGTGCGTATGCGTGATGTTGAGGAGGCTCAGCAGCGCATTGTATCCGTTATCAGACGTCTTGAGCAGGAGGGCACGGTTACCATTTCTCACGGCTCCGGCGGCGATGAGATTATTGCATAATCCGTTATTTCGGAGGGATTTTAGTTGGCAGTATTGAAAAGAAGCTCCGTGTTCTGCGGCGGCGGTGTGGATATATCCAACAGGGTTGTTATAAGCCGCTCTGCCGCAGCGCAGGAGATGGCTTCCAAAAGCACCGCGCAGCCGCTCGCACAGGAGTCTGCGGCAGAGCCGCAGGAAGATAATACAGCAGCGGAGCTTGAACTTCGTATGCAGCTTCTTGACGAGCGCGAGGCACAGGTAAACGCGCAGCAGCAGGAGCTTGCCGCGCTTAAGGAGCAGTACATAGAGCAGGGCAAGGGCGTTATACTTGAAGCAAAGCGCAGAGCCGATGGCATCATTTCAGAGGCGAATGAAAGCGCCGCGCAGATAACTGCCAATGCCGAAGCGCAGCGTGATGATGTGTTTATAAAAGCGCGCGCAGAGGGATTTGAGCAGGGCAAGAAGGACGGCATTGAAGCCTGCATTGCCTCTCAGCGCGATATTCTTGACAGCGCCAAAGCCTACGCGGAACGGATAAACTCCGAAAAGGAGGAGTTGTTTCGTTATTACGAGAGAGATATCTATGACACCGTGATGGAAATAGCGAAAAAGGTCACGCTTGACAGCCTTACCGCTAAGGACAGCTCGGCGGTTAAAAAGCTGATAAAAAAGGCGGCGAAGGATTTCCGCAATACCGACCGCGTGCGTATCACGCTGGACAAAAACGGCGTTACGGAGGAGCTTGCAGCCGATTATGAATATCTTAAGGAGCTTTGCGGCGGCATTCAGCACGTTGAGGTGGAGCTTCTGCCCGACGCGGAGCGCGGCACTGTGATTGTCGAAAGCGGCGGTGAAATTACCGATGCGGGCGTGCAGACTCAGCTTCGCATGATACAGGAGTTGGGCGAGGGTAAGTTCAAGCTGACCCCCAAGCGCAGGACAAAATCCGCGCAGACGGAGGACAGCGGCGAGTAATCAGATATACGGCGGAGGTTGAGGTTTGGATTTCGCAGGATTTCGGGACGACATAGCTAAATATGATACTTTCCGCTACATGGGCAAGATTGAGAAAATTGTCGGCATGACGATTGAAGCAAGCGGTCCTACCTGTAATATAGGCGATGTGTGCCGCATATATTCAAAGGATATGGCGTCCTACATCAACGCGGAGGTTGTCGGCTTCAATAAGGAGAATATCCTGCTTATGCCGTACACCGATATAGAGGGTATAGGTCCGGGAAGCATTGTTGACAACACGGGCGACAAGCTTGTGCTGAAAGCGGGCAGCGGGCTTATAGGCAGAATTGTTGACGCGATGGGAAATCCGCTTGACGGCGGAGAGCAGCCCGACTGTCCCGATACTATATCAATAACGGGTATACCCGTAAACCCTTTTACAAGACCGCCTATCAAGGAAACGATAGAGCTTGGTGTAAAGGCGATTGACGGTATGCTTACCATGGGTAAGGGACAGAGAATGGGTATTTTTGCAGGCTCAGGCGTTGGTAAATCCACGCTTATGGGTATGATTGCCCGAAAGGTAAAGGCGGACGTCAACGTAATCGCCCTTGTTGGCGAGCGTGGACGTGAGGTGCGCGAGTTTATAGAGCGCGACCTTGGCGAGGAGGGCATGGCGCGCTCCGTTCTGGTTGTTGCCACATCAGACCAGCCTGCTATGATGAGAAGCAAATGCCCGCTTACCGCAACTGCGATAGCCGAGTATTTTATGAAGCAGGGCAAGGACGTTCTGCTGATGATGGACAGCCTTACGCGTTACGCAATGGCGCTTCGCGAGGTTGGTCTTTCGGTTGGAGAGCCGCCGATAGCGCGCGGCTACACTCCCTCAATATACAGCAATATGCCGAAGCTGCTGGAGCGCGCGGGAAATTTCCCCGAAGGCTCTATCACGGGCATTTATACCGTGCTTGTTGAGGGCGATGACACCAACGAGCCTATCGCCGATACTGTCCGCGGTATCATAGACGGACATATAATTCTTTCGCGAAAAATCGCGGCACAGAACCATTATCCCGCGATTGACATATTACAGAGCGTAAGCCGACTGATGTCGGAAATTGTTCCCGATGAGCATAAAAACGCCGCAGGAAAGCTGCGAAACCTGCTGTCGCTTTACAACAGCAATGCTGACCTTATTTCCATAGGCGCGTACAAGCATGGCACAAATCCCGCGCTTGACGAAGCTATAAGAAAGATAGACAGAATTAACGAGTTCCTTATGCAGAAGGTTGACGAGTCGTACAGCCTTGAGCAGTCGGTTGCGCTGCTGCTTAGCGCGGTAAGCGATGATAAAATCTGATTTTCCGATATCACAAGGGTGATGTAGATGAAAAAATTCCAGTTTTCGCTTCAGAAGCTTAAGGATTTCCGTGAGCAGGAGCTTGACCGTCAGAAGAATATCCTCAGCATAATGCAGGGCGAACTTCGCACCATAGAGGAAAGTGCGGAGCAGCTTCGCCGCCGCGTTGTCGCCGAGAGCGAAGCGCTTGACGTGGTTTGCGCGCAGGGGATTTCCGCCTATGAGATTTCGCTGAGAAAGCGCTATATCGTTACGCTTCAGCAGGAAATCCACGCAAAGGAAGCGCAGGCGATAAAGAAAAAGGCGGAGATTGAAGCGCAGCTTGGCGTTGTGGTTGAAGCCACCAAGGACGTTAAAACCCTTGAAAAGCTTGAAGAAAAGCAGCTTGAGGAATACAAGGCGATGGAAACCAAGGAAAACGAGCAGTTTATCGAGGAGTTTGTATCAAACGCTGCGGTGAGAAGCTCAGGCTGATTTGATATCACGGCGCAATGCCTTGATATATAATTACGATACGAGGAGGTGAAACAGAAAATGGCAGTATCAATGAACGCAGGATTTATGCGCAGCGATTACATGATTTCCGATGCAGCGCTGCCAATCCGCATGGAGGAGCTTGAGCAGACCGAGAGGTTTTCCAAAATACTTGGGGAGCTTGGGGGCGCACCCAGGCAGGAGCAAATTGCAGAAACACCCGATGTTCAGCCAATGGCGCAGCAGGATTTTTCTGCGGAAGAGCAGCAGACAGTGTTTGCAATGCCTGACAAGACAGATGTTAAAGCGCTTGCAAAGGCGATTGTGCGCGGTGAAATCAAGCTTGATGAAATTCCGGAGGAGCTTGTCAGCGATATCCTGCTGCAAACCATTGCAGCTATGATGGCAGAAGCACCGCAGGAATGCGAGGCAGTACCTGAGGATTGTTTTGCTGGGGTTATCCCGATAAACGCAGAGATGGCGCAGCCGGAGGCGACTGACGAGGTGGCTGAGCAGGAAAGCGTACAGCTTCCAGTTCAGACGGAGCAGGAGAATATTCCCGAAGCCGCCGTGGAAGCAAGGTATGACAAGCACACCGAGAATGTCGCGTATACGGTAAACGAAGCGGCGCAGGCAAACACAGCAGAGCATATTCAGCGCGATACGGATAAGCAGGAAGCACCGAAAACTGAGCTGGTAAAGGCAGCAGTCCCCGCAGAGGCGTCAGCACCGCAGCAGACTGTAAGCCGCACCGATTTGTCATCACAGCAGGACAGCGGCACACAGCAGGACGCAATGCAGAATACATCGGCAAAGGCGGCGGATATTTCCAAGCCGATTAAGACCGATGATTTGGGCGAGGAGTTCAGCCAGCTTAAAAAGGCGATTACCGATTACAGTGTGAAAACCACCGTCCCCGAAAAGCAGAACTACGATGTTCAGCAGCTTGCGGTTACGGACAGTACGGCAAAAAGCAGAGTGGTGTCAAAGTCAGATGAGCTTATGCTGCTTAAAAACTCGGCAAAGCCTGCGGCAGACGCTGAAATCACACCGCAGTCCACGGGTCTTGAACCGCCCTCAGAACAGCCTGTGGTTGTATTTGCAAGGGCAGACGGCACTGAGGTTGAGGTAAAACCCGCAGAGGTTGTGCGTCAGGTTGCTGATGACATAATCACCCAAGCACCCGCAGCCGAGGAGGGCAGCACTGAATACAGCGTTACGCTTAATCCCGAGGATTTGGGAAGCATAACCGTAAAGCTTACCAAGACGGTTGACGGTTCGCTGTCAGTCAGCATTATGGCGGAAAACGCGAAAACACAGCGTATTATCGAGCAGAACGGCGCAGCTATCCAGCAGGAGCTGAGAAGCAACGGCATAGAGCTTGCAGAGTGGCAGACGGTTGGCGAGTCGCAGCACGAAAACCGTGCAGAGGACTACAACGGCAGCAGCAAAAATCCCTACTATCGCGGCGAGGATAATTCCGACAGCGGCGATGATGAGGACAACAGCTTTGCAGAGTTGATTTCGGCAATGTAAAGCAGAATTTTGTGAAAGGAGTGAAAAAATGGCAGATACAACGATAAATCAGTATCTCACCAGCTATGAGCAGATTCAGGCAAACCACGAAAAGTATGCGGACAGGTTTAAGGACTACAACGAAGAACTGGTAAACTCCGATACGTTCTTAAGCCTGCTGGTTTCCGAAATGACGAATCAGGACCCGCTTGAGCCTACCTCAAACACCGAGTTCGTTTCGCAGATGGCGCAGTTTACACAGCTTTCGTATGCGCAGGATTCCAGTACATACGCCAAGGCTAATTACGCAGCCTCCCTTGTCGGAAAGATAGCTACCGCTTCCAAGGCGGACGGCGCAACTCAGGTGACAAAGACGGGCGTTGTCGAAAGCGTTGTAAAAAGCGGCAAGTCCTACCTTGTAAATATCGATGGCGAAAGCTTTGATATCTCAAAGGTTACAGGCGTGCAGGAGAATACTTCGGGCAGCACAGGCGGCACAAACGGCGTTATATCCACAGGTTCAAATCTCGGCGATATGATTTCCAGGGCTTCCATGATGATTGGTATGTACGCAACCGTAAGCGCAAAGACAGACGCAGGCTCTGTTGTTGACGCGGGTGTGATAAATTCCATTCAGGTAAAGGACGGCGAGCTTTACGCGGTTATCGGTGATATTTCTTACAAGCTTTCCGATATTGTGGAGGTAAGATATCCCGAATATTCAGCCGAGCAGCCTGAACAGGGCGAGAATAACGGCAGCGTTGGCAGCACCGAGGGCGCTGAAGGCGCGGAGAACACCGGTAAGACACTTACCGAATCGGAGCAGGCAGTTTCTGACGCTATTGATGAGATGGTTGAGGAAATGCTGGAGGAGCTTAAAGCTGACGCAGAACAGCAGAATGACCTTGACGACCTTGAGGATATCGCAGACATTTCACAGGAAGTATAACAACCAATAAAGCACGGAGGCTTGATTTTATGCTGATAAGCGAGTATTTAGCGCTTCGCAGTCAAATCAGCGTTACCACGGGAACAACGGTCGGCACAAACGACGCGGCTTCCACTCAGTCCACGGCGGACGGGCAGGAGGGTTCGTTTGCGGCAGCCCTGCAGGAAAAGCTTGCCGAAAAACAGTACAACGGCGGCGTGGAGTTTTCAAAGCACGCCATGCAGCGCCTTGAGCAAAGAAGCATAGATATCGCTTCGGGCGATACGCTTGAAAGGCTTAACAGGGGCGTTGAGATAGCCGCCGACAAGGGCAGCAGTGAAACGCTGGTTCTTGTGGATACAACAGCGTTTGTTGTAAGCGTTAAGAACAATAAGGTAATTACAACGCTCTCAAATGAGGATTTGAGGGGCAACATCTTTACAAACATAGATTCAACCGTTATAATGTAAACGGACCTTGACAGGAATTTACGCCCGCGCTCCGATTGAGCAAGGGCTGACGGTTAATCTGAAATTACACTATGGAGGTCATACACTATGGTAAAATCACTTTATTCGGGCGTAACAGGTCTTAAGACCCACCAGCAGAGAATGGACGTTATCGGCAACAATATTGCCAATGTAAACACTACGGGCTTTAAGACAAGCGTTACAACCTTTTCAACCGTATACTATCAGACTAAAAAGGCGGCAAGCGGCACTACCGCTACCCTTGGAGGAACAAACCCCAGACAGGTCGGCTACGGTGTTAAGATGAACACAACCACCCCCAACATGACCCAGTCCGGCTTCACCTTCTCCGACAGCATTTATGATATGGCGATTGACGGCGAGGGCTTTTTCCAGCTGATGGACGGCGCAGGCAATGTTTTTTATTCAAGAGCGGGTATATTCAATGTCGACGAGTATGGCTATCTTGTTGACGCAAACGGTTATCATGTCCTCGGCGTTTCGGGCGACTCTACAAGCCAGCCCGGCTCGTCTGAGATAATCAGAATTACCGTTCCCGAAACGGAAGCAAAATGCTCCTCCGCAACAAAGAACGTAAACGGCACAAACGTTACAATCTCCGTATCCGCGCCCTCTGACAACACAAATATGTCGGTAACCTTTACAAATGCGGAGTACCCCTACGCAACCTACTCCAACGGAATACTTAACATTTTCTTTGACATGACCCAGCAGTATGAGTCTGACGTTGCGTTTGAAGCGGCAATACAGACAGCTATCAAGGCGGGCGGTATCACACTTCCCGATGATGTTGAGCTGAAGTTTGAGTTTGAAACAATTCCCGATGACCCCGAAGCAAAAATCGCAAGCAACTCGGTTGACGCGTGGAACTATAAGACAACCTCAGCTTCCGGTGAAAAATACTGGTCATATACATACACCTCTCCCACCACTCCCGCTACAACCGAAACCAAAACCGCACAGCTTGCATTTGATACCGCTGACCTGGCGCAGAACGGCAAGACTGTTACAATTGAGTGGAGTGATGCTCTGACAGCAACAGAGGTTGAAGGTCCTACCGTTGACGCTGCGGGTGTTGTGACAGGCGACTGGAAACTAACCCTCTGCTCAAACTCTACATCTTCCGAGATAAACGATCAGATTAAAGCATATATTGAGGCAAAGGCTGCTGAGGTTCCTAGCGTAACCGTTCCCTCGCTTACCTGCACAAAGTTCATTATGCCTGCTGACAGCGCAAACAGGGATGCTGCAATTGCTGCAATAGGCGGTACTATAAATCTTCAGGGTACGGAGGCAGGCTCGCTTGGCGTTACCGTTGAGGCAACGGAAGCAGGCGAGTATGCAAATAATTACAAGATAGTTTTCGCTTATTCTTCAAGCTATGACAACACAAAGGCTGTCTGGGACGAAAATACCCTTACCATCACGGTTTGCAACAATACAACGCTTCAGGATATCAATGATTTGGTTGAGAAGGTTGCGAACGGCGATGACAAGAAGATACTCAAGTTTTCCGGCATGGCAGAGCTTAACAGCATGAACGCCGCGGCAAGAGAAGCGCTGTTTGGCGGAAACCCCTCGTTGTCGCTTGGCGGAGGCGAGGACAGCTTCTATACCGAGGTTGCAAAGTATCTGACAACCTTTGGTCTTACAGACGGACGCTCCGGTTCGGCGCAGAGCTATAAGGATCTTGAAAGCGTAACGGTACAGACTGATGGTACAATTATAGGTCTGCACAGCGTTCATGGCTATATCACTCTCGGACGTATCGACATTGCAACTTTTGATAATCCCAACGGTCTTGACCAGGTAGGCGGCACGATGTTTGCGGAAACGGTGGCTTCGGGCGCGGCTAAGGTTGAAGTTGCAGGTTCAAACGGCGCGGGCGAGCTTGTTTCGGGTGCGTTGGAAATGTCCAATGTTGACCTTGCGCAGGAGTTCACGGATATGATAACCACGCAGCGCGGCTATCAGGCAAACTCCAGAGTTATCACCACCTCCGATACCATGCTTGAGGAGCTTTTAAGCCTTAAGAGATAATTTCGGACGGCACAGATAGAATAATATAGTTGATTAACGGCAAATCCCCCGTCTTTCGGGGCGGGGGAACTTGTTTGGAGTGTATTGTTATGATATTTCTTACAAAGCTTGACGGCAAGGAGTTTATGCTGAATGAGCAGCTTATCGAAACCGTTACCGAAACTCCCGATACGGTTATAGTTCTTTCAAA
This sequence comes from uncultured Ruminococcus sp., assembly GCA_964557825.1. Lineage (GTDB taxonomy): Bacteria > Bacillota > Clostridia > Oscillospirales > Ruminococcaceae > CAG-115. Next base: position 20,425 of record CAZLBL010000002.1, on the reverse strand, counting down.
CGGACACAGCTACATCGTGCGCGAAAGCATGAGAGAGCTTCAGACAAAAATCATTGAATACAACAGGAATCAGCGGCGGCACATTCTCAGACGAGTTGAAGCGCCCGACGCAGAGCCTTTGACATAACGCTAACGCGGACAAGCTGCGGCTTTCTGCATAATCTGAACTCAATTAAAGAAAAGCGAGGGATATATTTTGAATATTTCACTTATTGTAGGTTGGGTCATTTCATTTGCCTTGGTTATTTATGGTATATTCGACGGTGGTGAAATCGGCTGGTTTATCGACCCTGCTTCACTGGCTATCACCTGCGGTGGTACGGTTGGCTGCCTTATTGCGTCCTTCCCGCTGTCTTATCTTGCGGGCGTGCCTAAAAAGCTTGGTCTGGCACTGATGCCTAAGAAGCATAAGCCCGAAAAGTACATAGACGAGATTGTAGAGTATGCAAAAATCGCCAGAGGCCGCGGTCTGCTGGCGCTTGAAGAAAGCGCAAACAGCTGCCAGGATCAGTTCATGAAATCCGCGCTTATGCTGATTGTTGACGCAAACGACGCCGATAAGGTGCGCGGAATGCTGGACGACGCTATCAGCTTTATGTGTGAGCGCCATGACAGCGGTCGTGCATTCTTTGAAAAGGGCGTTGGTGTTTTCCCCGCCTTTGGTATGCTGGGTACGCTGGTAGGTCTTGTAAACATGCTTAATACTATGGACGAGAACCCTGACGGTCTTGCACAGGGTATGGCGGTTGCGCTTATCACAACGTTCTACGGCTCACTGTTTGCAAACGTGCTTTTTGCGCCCATAGCTTCGGCATTGAAAAACAGCCACGATGAAGAACTGCTGTGTATGCAGATTATTGAGGAGGGTGTGCTTGCTATTGCTGCAGGCTCAAATCCCAGATATATCCAGGAAAAGCTTGAATTTATGCTTCCTAAGAGCAAAAAGAGGGCAGATAAAGCCTGATATCACATTTTTTCAAAAAAATTAAAAAAAATGTGCTAAAATGTTTGCAAAATCCGCAATTATGTGGTACAATACTATAATAGGTGCGGCGTGTGCGTCTGCCCTGTCTGAAGAAAGGAAGGTTGCGTTATGGCAAAGATAGAAAAAAAGCCGCAGGAAAACCATGATAACGACTGGCTTAATACCTATGCCGACATGGTTACGCTGCTTCTTACGTTCTTTGTTCTGCTGTACGCGTCTTCAAGCGTTGACGACCAGAAATGGCAGTATATATATCAGGCGTTCCAGTCAAGAGGAAAATACCTTAACGAGTATGTTGACTCTCCCCAGCATACCACTGAGGAGGGAAACTTTATAAAGGACGAGGTGTCGCAGGGCGCGCAGGGCTCAGGCGAGCTTCCGCAAAGCTTTGACCAGCTTTATATTTACCTTTCCGAATATGTTAAGGACGAGCAGCTTTCTGACGCTATGTCGGTTTCCAAGGACTCCGCGCATATCTACATAAGGTTTGACAGCAGCGTGTTTTTTGAAGGAAACAGCGCCGAGCTGAAGAACGAGGGCAAGGAGATAATAGATGGTATTCTGCCTGGTCTTAAGGCGGTTAAGCAGGCTATACAGCTTGTTACGGTAAGCGGTCACACCGCTGCGGGCATTTCTCCCGTAAACGATTGGGAGCTTTCTTCCGAGCGTGCGGTAAATGTTGTAAAATATATGGATTATAAGGCTGTTCTGGACAGCTCACAGTTCAGAACAAAGGGCGTTGGTCCTTATGAGCCTATTGCGGATAACTCCACCGAGGAGGGCAGGGCGGCAAACCGCCGCGTTGAGCTGGTTATACTCAAGAACGATTTGGATATAACAAACCCTCAGGTTATGCACGATATACTTAAGTACGATTACGGACTTGGCTCGGATACCACAGATCCGGACGCTTCACACGTTGATGAGGGCAAGCTTCCGGACGGCTCGGCACAGGGCGTTATCAATATGATTGAAAGCCTGTTCCCAAGCGGTAATACGGTCAGCCCATCTGACAGCGGTATTTCCGGTCCGTATATGTATGACGAGTTTGAAAGCTTTATAAAAACCGAAGAAGCAGATTCATCAACAGCTAATGGCGATGCGTCTGCCGCAGAATAATAAAATTTATCAATCCGAGGGGGGATTTTGATGGCTGACGTTCTGACGCAGGCGCAGATTGATGAAATGCTGAAAAACGTCGCATCGGGAGCTGCGCCTTTGGTAACCCAGAAGGAAGAGGCAAGAATCAAGGAATATGATTTCCGCGCCCCTAAGAAGTTTACCAAGGAACAGATCAAGGTGCTGGACAGCATTTTTGAAAACTACGCGCGTCTGATGTCCTCATATCTCACAGGTCTGCTAAGACTATACAGCCGCGTTACGCTGGTAAATATAGAGGAGCAGCGATACAGCGAGTTTAACAACGCGCTTCCCGACTATGTTATGATGGGCATGGTTGATATGGGCATTGTCGATGATGAAATAAGCGAAACAAATGTTATCGTGCAGGTTTCCAACGCCATTACATACACCATGATAGACCGTCTGCTGGGCGGCAAGGGTGAATACCGTGATGTAAACCGCGATTTCACCGAGATTGAAATTACAATAATGAACGATGTTATGGCGTCCATCGCTTCGCTTCTGCAGGAGCCGTGGTCAATGCACATAGAGCTTAATCCAAAGCTTATCGGCATTGAAACGAACTCACGAGTGGTGCAGACAATCGGGCATGAGGATACGGTAATAATCGTTGCGCTTGAGGTTGAGATAAACGGCGTTAAGTCGATAATCTCCGTTTGTATACCCGCGATAAACCTTGATGAAATTATGGGTAAGTTTATACCACGCTATACATCTTCCAGACGCCGTACCGATGCAAACCGCGAGGCAGAGCGCCGCGAAAGCATTATGGAGGGCATAAGCACTACCGAGCTTGACATTACCGCAGTGCTTGGCGAGATAAATCTTGACCTTTACGAGGTGCTTACGCTTCAGGTCAATGACGTTATACCGCTTGGCAAGAGCATTGACGCAAATGTTGAGGTGCGGGTCGGCGGAAAGCCGTGGTGTGATGGCAAGATGGGTACCTATAACAACAAAAAGGCTATTATGATAGATAATTTTATTCAGAATTGAGGTATGATAACTGATGGCTAACGAATTGGATACAAACGTTGAGTTCAGCTCCTACGAGATAGACGCAGTCGGTGAGATACTTAATATCAGTATGGGTGCCGCTGCTACTGCTGTTTCGGAGCTTCTGAACGCTAAGGTCTGGATCACAACTCCTGAGGTCAGCGTAACAAAGGTTGAGGATCTTAATTATACCAGGCTTGAGCCGGCTATCTGCGTTAAAATCGTTTATGTTGCCGGTATCACAGGCGTGAATATGATGGTTCTCAAGCAGGACGATGTTCAGCTGATACTCAATCAGCTTATGGGCAATCCGCTGACAATCTCGCCCGATTTTGAGTTTGACGAGCTTAATATCAGCGCGGTTTCCGAGGTTATGAACCAGATGATGGGCGCTTCCGCAACGGCGCTTTCCGACCTTCTTGGAACGTCCGTTGACATCTCAACGCCCACGCCCTACATAATTGAGCAGACAAATTTCTGCGAGCTTTCTGAGCTTAGCCCGGAGGAAACGGTAGTCACCGTAAACTTCACGCTTAATGTAGACGGTGTTATGAACAGCGAGTTTATGTCAATCATGTCGGTTGACCTTGCAAAAACGCTGTCGGGCAAGATGATGAACAGCTTCGCTTCCGAGGAGGAAACGTCCGCAAGCGCGCCTGCTCCTGCTCCTGTGGCAGCACCGCCTGCACCGCAGCCCGCAGCACCTGTGCAGCAGCCTGTGGCTCCCGCTGCGGCAGCGCCGATGCCAGTGCAGCAGCCGATGTATGCAGCCCCCCCTCAGCAGCCTTATCCCCCGCAGGGCGGTTATGGTTATCCCCCGCAGTATGCGGCATACGGCGCTTATCCGCCGCCTGTTCCGCCCGTTAATATCCAGAATGCACAACTGCATCAGTTTGACAATGTAGACTTCGGACTTCAGAGCGACCAGCAGGACAACCTGAAGCTTCTGATGGGCGTTCCGCTTGAAATCTCCGTTGAGATAGGCACGGCGAAGCGCAAGGTAAAGGATATACTTGATTTCACACAGGGAACAATTATCGAGCTTGAACGTCAGGCGGGCGCACCCGTTGACGTTGTTGTAAACGGCAACCTTATCGCACGCGGCGATGTGGTCGTTATTGACGATAATTTCGCAGTGAGAATTACCGAGATTGTGAAGTCAAAATTCATGGATAGTCTTGGCAAGGAATAAATTATATCATATCACTATATTCAAGGAGATACAGTAATGGACAAGAAGATATTATTAGTTGATGACGCGGCTTTCATGAGAATGCTTATCAAGGATACGTTGACAAAGAATGGCTACACAAACATTCTTGAGGCTGCCGACGGCGCTATCGCCTGCGAGGTTTACGGCGCAGAAAAGCCCGACCTTGTTATCATGGATATCACCATGCCTAACAAAACAGGCATTGAGGCGCTTAAGGATATCAAGGGCAGCGACCCCATGGCTAAGGTTGTTATGTGTTCCGCAATGGGTCAGGAAGCAATGGTTGTTGAGGCTATCAAGCTTGGCGCACTGGATTTCATTGTTAAGCCTTTCAAGTCTGACAGAATTTTGCAAACTGTAAAGAAGGTTCTCGGCTGATTTTGTAAATACATCTAAGGCGGGGGACGTATTATCCCGCCTTTTGGTTTTTCGCGGCAGGTAAAAATATCCGCCGTGCAGTCCATATTTTCCCATGAGAGGAGGTTTGTGCGGTGGAGTATTTTCAGATGATTATGGCGCTTGTGGGAGTGCTGGCGCTGGTATTTCTGATGTTTTGGCTGATGAAGAAATTCAACAGGCGCATAACAGTGTCCGACAGCCGCAGTATGAAGGTGCTTGAGCGCATAAACCTTGGACCCGACAAAATGCTTCTGCTTGTCAGCATATGCGGCAAGTGCATGGTGCTTGGCGTTACAAGCAGCCACACCGAGAAGCTTTGCGACCTTGAGCAGACCGAGGAGGAGCTTACGAGCCGCAATGAGGACGGAAATCCCTCCTTTGGCGAAAGCTTCAGAACCGTGTTGGGAAATATGATGAATAAGGATAAGAAAAAATAGGAGGAGCGGATTTGATTAAACGCTTGTTTCAATCAGACAAAAAGCTTGTGGCGAGATTTGTCATATCGCTGCTCCTGTGTGTGGCATTGACGGTAACGTTTTTTGGCGTGTCCGCACTTGCTGAAACGGCAGAAGCGGCGGAAACCGTCGAAACAGGTACTGCGGCGGGAGATTATCTTGACACAGACCCTGTTGATGTAGGCAATGACGCTGGCTCGTCCGTGCTTCAGGAGCTTGTCGGGGTGGACGCCTCGCAGCCGCTGGAAATCATACTGTTGCTGACGCTGCTTGCACTTGCGCCGTCGCTGCTGATAATGATGACCTGCTTTACGCGCATCGTTATCGTGCTTGGCTTTTTAAGAAGCGCAATGCAGACCCAAAGCACGCCGCCCAACATGGTTATCACGGGCATGGCGCTGTTTCTTACGCTGTTTATCATGGCACCCGTTTTCGGCGAGATTAACGAGGTGGCGTATCAGCCGTATGTAAACGAGGAAATAACAACAGAGCAGGCGCTTGAAGCCGCCGCAGGTCCTATAAAAAGCTTTATGCTTAAGCAGACCTCGCAGGACGACCTTGACTTCTTTATAGACCTTGCAAACATCGAAACGCCCGAGGGCGGTTTTACCGAGGAATACATACAAAACGAGCTTAGCCTTACCGTTATCGTGCCGTCGTTTATGATAAGCGAGCTTAAAAGGGCGTTCCAGATGGGTTTTATGCTGTTTATACCATTCCTGATTATAGATATAGTTGTCGGCAGCACGCTGATGTCAATGGGTATGATGATGCTGCCGCCCGCTATGATTTCAATGCCGTTCAAGATACTGATATTTGTGCTTGCAGACGGCTGGAATTTGCTGATAGGCTCGGTTGTGTCAAGCTATAATTTGTAGCTGCGCAGAGCAGCTTTGAATTTCCGCGAAAGGAGATGGGATTTTGACGCAGGATATCGTTATGGCAATTTTTCAGGAAGCGCTTATGCTTGCTTTCAAGCTGGTGCTGCCGCTGCTGCTGGTGGCGACGATAGTGGGTCTGGTTATCGCCATATTACAGGCGGCAACGCAGGTGCATGAGCAGACGCTTTCCTTTGCGCCAAAGGCGGTTGCGGTTGGTCTTACGTTGTTTTTTATGGGACCGTGGATGACCTCCGAGTGTATCGACTTTGTAAATTTCATCTTTGAAAAAATGGCAGAGATACCGATAACGTGAGGATACTGCCGTGTCAGAAGTTTGGGAGATAGTTCAGACAAATTCCATTGTTGTTATAATGGCGCTGGCAAGGCTCAGCGGAATTTTCACGTTTAACCCTATATTTTCGCGCAGCAATATTCCCACATACATTAAAGCGGGAATGACGTTTATACTTTCCATTGTAATGGCAGTGGGCGGCGGTATAGAGTACACGCTGCCATCGGGCGTTTTTCCTTTCCTGTTTGATTTGGGCAAGGAGCTTCTGGTGGGCGCGGTGCTTGGCTTCTTTGTAAATGTAATGCTTCAGATGTTCTCGCTTGCGGGCGAGGTTATCGATATGCAGATTGGTCTGTCCATGGCGAAAAGCTACGACCCCACCTTTGGTAACGCAGGTATCATGACCCAGCTTTACAGCTACTGGTTTCTGCTGTATTTCTTTGCGGTTGGCGGACATCTTTCATATATCGAGCTTTTTTCCGTTTCCTATGAAACCATACCGATGGGCTTTGACAATTTCAACATAAATGTGCTTTATTTGGTGGTCAAGTATTTTCAGGTTGTCCTTACGCTTGGATTAAAGCTTGCCATGCCGGTTGTTGCGGCGTCCCTTGTTACCGAGTTCTGCATTGGCGTTATGATGAAGGCTGTGCCAACTATCCATGTTTTTGTTATAAATATCCAGCTTAAGCTGCTTATCGGCTTTGTGGTGCTTGCCGCAAGCTGCGGCGTTGTATCGGAGTTTATGGGCGATATGATGGAGCTTATGTTTGCAAACCTTGATGGTATTCTTGGGCAGATGACGGCAGTTTAGCGTATTTCCTGCGTGAAAGGGCGGTGGCTTAATGGCAGGCGAAGAAAAAACCGAAAAAGCCACGCCGAAGAAGCGCCGTGATTCCCGAAAAGAGGGCGAGGTGCTTCAAAGCAAGGAGATAGTAACAGCCGCCTCGGTGCTTGGTATTTTCGCCTCAATGAAGCTTTTTATGGGCTTTATGTCGGAAACCGTGCTTGCATACACGGGCAATGTGTTTGAAAATATCGGCTCAACTCCAGTAAATCAGGATAGCATAACCGCGATATGGGTAAACGTTGCAACGGTTATCGTTATGGCGGTCGGGCCTATAAGCGCGGTTGCGATACTGCTTGGCATAATCCCTACAATTGCGCAGACCAGGGGTCTGTTTACAATGAAGGCGCTGCGCCCCAAGTTTTCAAGGCTGAATCCACTGTCGGGCATTAAAAAAATGTTTTCGCTTCAGGCAGTTGTGGGTATTGTCAAGGGGCTTATAGAGGTAATTGTAATCGGCTATGTGGTGATAAGCGAGGTGTACGCACGCCTGCCGCGGTTTATCGCGCTTATGGGCGCGGGTGTAATGCAGGGCGTGACTTATGCGTTTTCAAGCATTTTCGACCTTGTAATGCTTATCTGTATTCTTCTGGTCTTTGTTGCGGCGGGAGATTTCCTGTTTCAGTGGTGGCAGTTTGAGAAAAAGCTAAAAATGTCCAAGCAGGAGGTCAAGGAAGAATACAAGCAGACCGAGGGCGACCCACAGGTTAAAAGCAAGATAAAGCAGAAGCAGCAGCAGATGGCGACGTCGCGCATGATGCAGGAGGTTCCCTCCGCCGATGTCGTTATCCGTAACCCTACCCACTTTGCGGTTGCGCTGCGGTATGACCAGGATAAAAACCGCGCGCCGCAGGTTGTTGCAAAGGGCAAGGATTACCTTGCGCTGCGGATTGTTAAGCTTGCGGAGGAAAATGACGTGTATATCACGGAAGACCCGCCGCTTGCGCGACTGCTGTACAGCACGGTTGATATAGGACGGGAAATCCCCGTGGAGCTTTACAACGCCGTGGCTGAGATACTGACAGTGGTCTATAAGGTTAAAAACAAGTCGCTTCATGCGTAAATTTATATACAAATCGTTAAAATTCGACAAAATATTACCGAAAGGGGAGTGGAAATCATAGTACGTAAGCTGTTAAGCAATTCGCTTGTATTGTTTGTTATATTTATCGTACTTGCAATTATTATCCCGCTCCCGACATGGCTGCTGGATTTCATGATACTTTTCAATATAGCGCTCAGCCTTGTCATTCTGGTAATGACCATGTTTATAAAAGAGGCGCTGGAGTTCTCGGTATTTCCAACCGTGCTGCTTATCACCACGGTGCTGCGATTGTCGCTGAATATCTCCACAACGCGAGGAATACTGTCCTCGGGCTATGCGGGCGAGGTAATTGAAGCGTTTGGCAACTTCGTAATGGGCGGCGACGCTATCGTAGGCTTCCTGATATTTATTATCATAGTATTGGTAAACTTCATAGTTATCACAAAGGGTTCGGAGCGTGTATCAGAGGTTGCTGCCCGCTTTACGCTGGACGCTATGCCCGGTAAGCAGATGGCAATCGACGCCGACCTTAACTCCGGTCTTATCAACGAGGAGCAGGCAAAGCTGCGCCGCTCAAACGTGCAGCGCGAGGCGGATTTCTACGGCTCCATGGACGGTGCCACCAAGTTTGTAAAGGGTGACGCCATAATGTCTATTATCACTACCCTTGTAAACCTGATAGGCGGCGTTATCATCGGTATGCTGCGTGATGGCGGCGATTTCGGCACAATCCTCAACTCCTATTCGCTTGCAACCGTGGGCGATGGCCTTTGCTCACAGATACCCGCGCTGATAATCTCGGTTGCAACGGGTATGATTGTTACCCGTGCCGCAAGCCAGGACAGCCTTATGAACGATGTAAAGTCACAGTTTACCGCGCAGCCGTTCGTGCTGCTTGTTGCGGGCATTGTAATGGTTGTCATGATGCTGATACCGGGCTTCCCCACCTTTGTGTGCCTTATACTTGGCGTGCTGCTTATCGTTGCGGCGATTATGCTTGACAAAAACAAGAAGAAAATGGCGCAACTTGAGCTTGCCCAAAGGGCAAAGGAGGAGCAGCGCGAGCTTGAAAAGGCAAGCAACGCGGATAACGACTACTTCCGCGATATCGACAATGTGTTCAAGCTGCTTAATGTAGAGCCGATAGAGATGGAGTTTGGCTATTCACTGCTTCGTCTTGTTGATGAAAAGAGCGGCGGTAACTTTATAGAGCGCGTTGTTATCTTCCGTAAGCAGTTTGCCATGGATATGGGCATGGTTATTCCGTCTGTGAGAATGACGGACAACCCCGAAATCAACCCCAATCAGTACATAATCAAGATAAAGGGCGAGGAGGTCGCGCGCGGCGAAATCCTTGTTGACCACTACCTTGCGCTTGACAGCGGCGACATCACCGCGCAGGTTGAGGGTATCGACACGGTTGAACCTGCGTTTGGTCTGCCCGCCAAGTGGATTTCCGAGGACAAGAAGATTATGGCGGACGTTGCGGGCTACACGCTTATCGACCCCGTTTCCGTGATGATTACCCACTGGTCGGAGATTATGAAGCGCTATGCGCACGAAATTCTTTCCCGCCAAGACGTCAACACAATGGTCGAAAATATCAAGAAAACCAACCCGATTGTTGTCGATGATTTAATACCCAAGGTAATTTCTGTCGGATATTTACAGAAAGTATTGTCGAATTTGCTCCGCGAGGGTATCCCGATACGCGATTTGGAAACAATTTTGGAAACCCTTGGCGACCACGCAAATGTTCTGAAGGATATGGATATCGTGACCGAGTATGTGCGGCAGGCGCTGAAGCGCACCATCACAAGGCGCTTTGCGGAGGCTAATTCGCTGCGCGTTATCACGCTTGATACGCAGATAGAGGATATGATTGTAAGCTCCGTTAAAAAATCGGAGCAGGGCAGCTATCTTGCAATGCCGCCCGATGTAATTCAACAGATTGTTAATTCCACCAACCGTGAAATCGACAAGATCAAAGATGTTATACCCACAGTTATAATTCTCACCTCGCCTGTTGTGCGCATTTACTTCAAAAAGCTTACCGACCAGTTTATACCAAACCTTACGGTGCTTTCGTACAGCGAGATAGACGCTGCCGCGCAGATACAGGCGATAGGAAACATTTCGCTTAATCCCGTAACAGCATAAAAATCCTGCGGCAAAGGGGGTACGCACAATGGAAAGCAGTACGGCGGCGCTTATTCAGGACTATATGTACAGCCGTGACGAAGCCGTGCGCAACGAGATTGTGCTGAAAAATCTTGGGCTTGTCCGCAGCTGCGCAATGGCGCTGAGAAACACCTATATCAAATACGGCGATGTTGACGATGTTGTAAACGAGGGCGTGATAGCGCTGATGGAGGCTATCGAAACCTATGACCCCGACAAGGGCGCAAAGTTTGAAACCTATGCAGCTCTGCGCATACGCGGCGCGATAATAGACTATGTGCGCAGCCAGGACAGAATACCGCGCAGCGTAAGGAAATTTGCCCGCGACCTTGACAACGCGAGCAGCTTGTTGTATAATCAATATAACAGAATGCCTACAACGGCAGAACTTTCACAGTATATGGAAATGTCTGAGGATAAGCTGCTTAAGCTGATGGCGGAGGCTTCCTCGGCGGTTACGTTGTCCTTTGAGGAGCTGCTGTATGAGGATAATTTTGACGAGCTTCCCGCCTACTCGGGCGAAGCGACAGACGCCGCCGTTCTGCGGGAGGAGTGCCGCAGGGTAGTGGCACAGGCGATTGACTCCTTGAAAGAAAAGGAAAAGCAGGTAATTACGCTTTATTACTACAAAAGCATGAAATATTCGGATATAGCAAAGGCGCTTGGCATCTCGGAGTCCAGGGTCTGCCAGATAAACACCAAGGCAATTCTTACGCTTAAGGTTTTGCTTGAGCCATATATAAAAGGAGGTAAGCAGTCATGAACAGAGGCTACTATTTAGCCGCCAACGGCATGATTATGAACCAGCGCAAGCTGGACTGCATAGGCAACAATCTTACAAATATGTCAACCTCGGGCTACAAGGCGGACACCATTCTTACGCAGAGGTTTAACGAGGCTATGGTTCTTGTAAAGCACCGTGAGGAAGCTTCGGGTACGTTCGGCACAACCTATGTTGACACCTCCTATACAAATCTTGAGCAGGGAACGTTTGAAAGCACCGACAGCCCGTTTGACGTTGCAATTCAGGGCAATGTGTATTTCAATGTCGCGGCTTATAACGGTCAGACCATGCTGACAAGAAACGGTCAGTGGGAGTTGGACAGCGAGGGTTATCTGTGCCTTTCAAATTCGGGCCGCATTCTTGGCGAGAACGGCGAAATTCACCTTGGAAACAAGGATTTTGTCATCGACAATGACGGCGTTATTTATCAGAACGGCGAGGTTGTTGACAGGCTCAGGCTTTCCTATATCAACCCCGAGGGAAATATAGACAAATTCGGCGCAAACCTTTTCACCTCGGTTGAGGCTACCGATGAAATTCCCGAGGGCGAGCGCTTTGACATCATACAGGGCGCGTATGAACGCTCCAATATCGACCTTAACTATGAGATGACCATGATGATGAACGCCAACCGGCTTTATGAGGCTTCAAGCTCCATACTTCAGCTTATAGACGCGATAAATCAGAAGTCAAACCAGATTTGCAAGCTTGGATAACGGAAAAGGAGTAACACATGAATATAGCTTTCCACACGGGTAAAACCGCCATGATTGCGCAGGCACAGGCGCTTAACGTATACGGAAACAACATATCCAACATAAACACCGTCGGCTATCAGACCATGCGCCCAAGCTTTGCGGACTGCCTTTATTCCACGCAAAGAGCGCCCGAGGAGGACTGGCAGACGGGACACGGCGCGTACATTCAGAAAACCGATATAATGTTCAGTGAAAGTTCTCTGTACGAAACAGGCAGAATGCTGGATTTTGCGCTTCCCAACGAGGGCTTCTTCGCATTGCAGGACCGCTACGGCGACGTCAACTATACCCGCGATGGCTCTTTCTCCATGACGCAGGCGGAAACAGGGGAGTGGTATCTTGTAAGCGGCAGCGGCGAATATGTAATGGATTATGAAATGAACCGTATTGTTGTACCGTTTAACGAGGACGGCACAACTGCCGATTACGCTGCGCTTGCTGGTATGATAGGCGTGTTTGAGTTTGAAAATCCCTATGGCATTGAGGCAATGGGAAATAACCGCTATCTTGCCACCGAGCGAAGCGGCGAGGTTACAGCAAACGAAAATCTTGACAAGCTTCAGGGCGTGCTTAATACGTCTAATGTAGAGCTTTCCGAGCAGATGGTAAAGCTTATAGAAACACAGCGTGGCTATCAGATAAGCTCAAGAGTGGTGACAACATCTGATGAGTTTACAAGGATAGCAAATAATCTTAGATGATACCAATAAAAATAAATTACGGCAGGGAGGCATGATACTATGCTGAAAAATTATGACGAGCTTTCGCCCGTTGCTATGGACTGTCTGCGCGAGATAGGCAATATCGGCTCGGGCAGCGCCGCAAATGCGCTTTCCACAATGCTTGGAAAGAATGTTATCATGCGCGTCCCCGATGTCAGCGTTATGGACTACCAAGAGGTTATCGACCGCATGGGCGGCCCCGAAAAGGTGATTACGGGCATACTGGTTCATCTGGAGGGCGATATAAGCGGCATGATAATGTTCCTGCTGGAGGACAGCTTTGCAAAGGTCGTGCTTAGCACATTCCTGCAAAGCGAAAACGTATCGGTTATGACGCTTGACGAAACCCAGCTTTCCGTTATACGCGAGATGGGCAACATTATGGCGGGCAGCTATCTTAATGCGCTTTCGCAGCTTACGGGTCTTACGATAGATATGACCGTGCCGTCCATGACGGTGGATATGCTTGGCGCGATAATGAGCGTGCCTATTATCGAGTTTTCCGAGGTCGGCGACAAGGTTCTGTTTATAGACGATGGCTTTGTTATCGACGGTGTTGACATAAAGTCCAACATAATACTTATCCCGGAGATGGCTTCTCTGGCAACTTTAATGACAAAGCTTGGAGTAATGTAAATGGCTAGTTTTACAGTGGGAATTTCCGACCTTAAGGTGTGCAGGGCGCCCGATACGCTGGTTACATATGCTCTGGGCTCCTGCATTGGCATATGCATGGTTGACGAGGCGGTGGGCATAGGCGGCTTATCGCATATAATGCTGCCCGACAGCACACAATCCATGAACGGCAAGGATATGCCTATGCGCTTTGCCGATACCGCCGTTCCTATGCTGATAGAGAAGCTTGTGGCAATGGGTGCAAGCCGCTCAAGGCTAAGAACCAAGATTGCGGGGGGCGCGCTTATGTTCGCCGCAACAGGCGACAGGTTCAATATTGGCGAGCGCAACATAGAGGCGGTAACCGCCGCGCTGCGCAGGGAGAATATTCCGATAATCGCAAGGGACGTTGGTCTTAACTATGGCAGGACGGTGTATTTCTATCCCGAAACAGGGGTTATGGAGGTAAAATCTGCCGCCAAGGGTACAATACAGCTTTAGACTGCTCGCCGTCAGGCGGGCGGTTTTTTAATTTGCGGTGTCGATTATTGGGAAAGTATCAGTCGCATTCCACACCTTTAGCCAAACTGCCCATATTTCCGCCGCTTAAATTGTCAACTAATTCTCATAAAAATTCGGTTTGCCTATTTACAAAATCAAATAAATGTGATACAATATAAGGTGCAAAATAGAAATACTATGTCCGCGCTTATACGCAGATGTGGGATTTTCTTATATTTTAAGGAGGATAAAACCAATGGCTAGACAAAAGCTTACGATGGACGGTAACAACGCCGCAGGTCACGTTTCTTATGCGTTTACAGACCTCGCTGCAATTTACCCCATCACCCCCTCGTCCGTAATGGCAGAGGTTACTGATTCCTGGGCTACCGCAGGACGCAAGAACATCTTCGGTGAAACCGTAAAGGTGGTTGAAATGCAGTCCGAGGCTGGTGCCGCAGGCGCTGTTCACGGCTCGCTGTCCGCAGGCGCTCTTACTACTACCTACACCGCTTCTCAGGGTCTGCTCCTGATGATACCCAATATGTACAAGATTGCAGGCGAGCTGCTTCCCTCTGTTATTCACGTTTCAGCTCGTGCAGTTGCTTCCCACGCTCTGTCCATTTTCGGCGACCACAGCGATATTTACGCTTGCCGTCAGACAGGCTATGCAATGCTCTGCTCCACCAACCCCCAGGAGGTTATGGACCTTGGCGCAGTTGCTCATATGTCCACACTTAAGGGCAGAGTTCCTTTCCTGCACTTCTTCGATGGCTTCAGAACCTCTCATGAGATTCAGAAGATTGAGGTATGGGATAACGAAACTCTCTCCAAGATGGTTGACTGGGATTCCATTCAGGCATTCCGCGACAGGGCGCTCAACCCCGAGAACCCCGTTCTCCACGGCACAGCGCAGAACCCCGATATCTTCTTCCAGGCACGCGAGGCTTGCAACAAGTACTACAACGCTATCCCCGAGGTAGTTACCGAGTACATGAACAAGGTAAACGCTGAAATCGGCACAGATTACAAGCTGTTCAACTACTACGGCGCTCCTGATGCAGAGGAAGTTATCATTGCAATGGGTTCTGTCTGCGATACAATCGAGGAAACTATCGACTTCATGCTTTCTCAGGGACGCAAGGTTGGTCTTGTTAAGGTAAGACTTTACAGACCCTTCTGCTCTTCTGCTTTTGTTGACGCTATCCCCGCAACAGTTAAGAAGATTTCCGTTCTTGACAGAACAAAGGAACCCGGCTCTCTCGGTGAGCCTCTTTATCTTGATGTTGTTGCTGCTCTTAAGAAAGAGAACAAGTTCCAGGATATCCCCGTATTTACAGGACGTTACGGACTTGGCTCTAAGGACTGCAACCCTGCACAGATTATCGCTGTTTACAACAACAAGGATAAGGAAGTATTCACAATCGGTATCGAGGACGATGTTACAAATCTGTCCCTGCCCATCACAGAGAACCCTAACACCACTCCCGAGGGTACGACCTGCTGTAAGTTCTGGGGTCTTGGTTCCGATGGTACTGTCGGTGCAAACAAGAACTCCATCAAGATTATCGGCGACCACACCGATATGTACGCACAGGCTTACTTTGCATATGACTCCAAGAAGTCCGGCGGCGTAACCATCTCCCACCTGAGATTTGGTAAGAGCCCCATCAAGTCCACCTACTTTGTAAACAAGGCAAACTTTGTTGCCTGCCACAACCCCTCTTATATCGACAAGTACGATATGGTTCAGGACGTTGTTCCCGGCGGCACATTCCTGCTTAACTGCCAGTGGACAGTGGACGAGCTTGACGAGAAGCTTCCCGCTCCCGTTAAGGCTTATATCGCTAAGAACAACATCAACTTCTACATCATCAACGCTATCAAGGTGGCAAAGGAAATCGGTCTGGGCAACAAGACAAACACCGTTCTTCAGTCCGCATTCTTCTCTCTTGCAAACATTATCCCCGCTGCTGAGGCTGTTGACTACATGAAGAAGGCTGCTTACAAGTCCTTTGCAAAGAAGGGCGACGAGATTGTCAACATGAACTACGCTGCTATCGACAGAGGCGCAGGCGAGGTTGTAAAGGTTGACGTTCCTGCAGCTTGGGCAAATGCAGAGGGCGTAATGCCTGTTGCCAAGGCAGAGGGCAGCGACAAGAAGCTTGTTGACTTTGTAAACAACATTCTTATCCCCGTAAACGCACAGCGCGGCGACCAGCTCCCCGTATCCACATTTGTTGATATGGCTGACGGTACATTCCCGCAGGGCGCTGCTGCTTACGAAAAGCGCGGTATCGCTGTTGACGTTCCCGAGTGGATTCCCGAGAACTGCATTCAGTGCAACCAGTGCTCGTTTGTATGTCCTCACGCTGTAATCCGTCCTATCATCATGAATGACGCCGAGGTAGCTGCTGCTCCCGCAGGCACACAGGTTAAGGACGCAACAGGTCTTCCCGGACTTAAGTACACAATGGCTATTTCCACACTGGACTGCACAGGCTGCGGCGCGTGTGTACAGGTTTGCCCCGCAGGCGCAAAGGACAAGAGCAAGAACGCTCTGGCTATGAAGCCTATCGAGGAAATGCTTGACAAGAAGCAGCAGGAAGTATTTGACTATGCTGTTAAGGACGTTGCAGACAAGCCCGAGGTATTTGCTAAGTTCGCTGATACCACAGTTAAGGGTTCGCAGTTCAAGCAGCCCCTGCTTGAATTCTCCGGCGCTTGCGCAGGCTGCGGTGAAACACCTTATGCTAAGCTGATTACACAGGTTTGCGGCGAGAGAATGTACATTGCAAATGCAACAGGCTGCTCCTCTATCTGGGCAGGCTCCGCTCCTTCCACTCCTTACACAAAGAACAAGCAGGGTCAGGGTCCCGCATGGGGCAACTCCCTCTTTGAGGATAACGCAGAGTTTGGTCTTGGTATGTTCCTTGCACAGGATACACTGAGAACAAGAGCTATGAAGCAGGTTGAGGCTCTCAGAGAGAACGCTAAGCCCGAAACACAGGCTGTTATTGACGAGTATCTCTCCACAAAGGACGACGCTAAGGCTAACGCAGCAGCTACAAAGGCGCTTGTAAACGCACTTTCCGCTTGCGACTGCGATGGCGCTAAGGAAATCCTCAAGGCTAAGAACTACCTGTCCAAGAAGAGCCAGTGGATTCTCGGCGGCGACGGCTGGGCATATGATATCGGCTACGGCGGACTTGACCACGTTATCGCTTCTCACAAGAATGTAAACATCTTCGTATTCGATACCGAGGTTTACTCCAACACAGGCGGACAGGCTTCCAAGGCTACAAACGTAGGTGCGGTTGCACAGTTTGCAGCAGGCGGCAAGGACGTTAAGAAGAAAGACCTTGCAGGCATTGCTATGAGCTATGGCTATGTTTACGTTGCACAGATTGCTATGGGCGCAGACAAGAACCAGTGCCTTAAGGCTATCGCAGAAGCAGAAGCTTATGACGGTCCTTCCCTGATTATCGCTTACGCTCCCTGCATCAACCACGGCATCAAGGGCGGTCTTACCATCGCTCAGCAGGTTGAAAAGGAAGCTGTTGAGGCAGGTTACTGGCATCTGTTCCGCTTCAATCCCGCGCTTGCAGCACAGGGCAAGACTCCGTTCTCCCTCGACAGCAAGGCTCCCACAGGCGATTACAAGGCATTCATGATGAGAGAGGTTCGTTACAACTCTCTGATGCGTGCTAACCCCGAAAGAGCAACAGCTCTGTTCGATATCGCTGAGCAGAACGCTAAGGATAAGTACAAGCACCTTGTTGAAATGGACAAGATGTACAAGGCAGAGTTTGAGGGTTAATCCCACAGGCTGACTGAGTAAAGCATACCCCCGATGCTTCGGCGTCGGGGGTATTGTTGCGTTGTATCCTCTTTTGGGGAGATTTTGTGCGGTGCTGCTTTAATCTGCGCTTTGACTATTTTGGTGATTTTTTAATGCTGCAAAAATCCGCAGAAAGCACTGCACCTGCTTCCTGCGGATTTTTATGTGTTATTGCTGCATAACCTGAACGTTTCCGCTGGTAAGCGAGATGTTCAGCTTGTGGCGGTTTTCACCACCCAACACGCCAGATGTGCCCTTTCCAAGATTCATAAACTGACCCTTTTCCATACCGATATCGGTGCGCAGCGTGCCTGAAACGCCGTCAAACTTAACGTCTATACCCGAACTTTCCGGCAGCGCGATGTTGATTTTTCCGCTTATGGCGCTGATGTCAAGGTCTGCGTTCCATTCCTCATAGCGCACGTCAATGCCGCCAGAGGTTACGGAGATTTTGCCCTTGCCCGAAATTCCATCGCAGCTTGTTTTGCCCGAAACGGAGTGCAGGCTGTATTCCTCTGCCCTGTAATGAGAAATTTCGGCTTTTCCTGATACTGTGCATACCGAAAGACTCTTTGCCGTGGTTATTTCGGGCGCTGTAAGTGCAACGCTTCCCGAAGCGGATTGTATACGCACATTGTCAAATGCCGCGTTTATTTTAATATTGCCCGAGGCGGTGCTAAGCTCAAATTCCTCTGCGGTTACCTCGCCGATATCCGCGCCGCCGCTTGCCGTACTGATTTTTAGCTTTGCAAGCTTCTTTTTCGGCACAAAAACTTCAATTGTGTAGTCCTCTTTTGGCTTTGGACAGAACAGGCTGAAGGACAGCTTTTCCTTGAACGAAAGCGTTGTGCCGTTAAGCACCGCGCAAAATTCGGGCGTATCCTTGGGATTGCTGTACTCGGCTCTGAATTCGTCGGTTTCATTGGCTTTGACGATTATTTTCGCGCCAAGCGAGCTAACCTCCAGTGCGTCAATCTCGTTTGTGAACTTGTAAATCTGCTTTTCCATGGTGATACTCCTTTCAAAAAATCACTTTTAAGGTAAAATATGGCTATTGATTTATGCAACTGCGGTCAGGACTTAAATTTCCCATGGGGGGGGTAAGTCCTGCCGCGATATGCAAGGGGTTGGGTTAATCAACTTTAACTGTAATTGGGTCGATTTTAATTGGGTCAATATCAATTGGCTCTATCGGCTCTAAACCAACGCTGCCGGCAACACTGGCGGGGTATGCTGATGATGTATCAATGTCCTCATCTGAGTAGTCCGAGGGAGATTCGGGGACATCGGGCGCGTGCTTTTCCTTGACCTTATCGGTTATATCAACGCCGCCTGCGGAAACGTCCGCAAAGATATGATACTCGCCCTTGCCTATAACAAGGCTTGTATCTTTCATTGAGGTTTTGATGTCGCCGTAGTCCACCTCAACTCCGCCGCCGGATATATCGCACTCTATTTCAGCGGAGATATTCTCGGGCAGATTAAGTTCCAGACCGCCCGCGCTAAGGTTGATATCTATATCGCCGTTAAGTTCCGCCATGTTGATGTTGCCGCTGCCTGCGGAAACGTCAACGCTTCCCTCGCCCGTAAGACCGTAAACATCAATGCTGCCCGCACTCATGCTGATATCAAAGCTTTCGGCGTCAGCGTTGTATACAGTACAGCTTCCCGCGCTGACGGAAACATTAAGCTGCTTTGCCGTCTGATTTTCGGGCTGGGCATAAATAAGGCTGCCCGCGTTGGTATCAAGGCTGATATATTCTGCCGCAACATCAATCATTTCGGTGCTTCCCGCTGTGGTGGTAACATTTATGCTATCGTATATACGGCGCGGGACATACACCTTTACACACTCTCCCGTAGAGCCGCTGAACGCGGATTTCAAAAATTCGAAAAAGTCCGTAAAAATGTAGCCTGTGGAATCCAGCTTTACGCTGAGCGTGCCGTTATCGATTTTGGCGCTTACAAATTTTCTCATGTTATTCGTGACAAAAATGCTTGTATAATCATTGTCGCAGGGGTATATGCCTACGCTTGCGGTGCTGGTGTATATTTCAATATCGGTGTAGCTGTTGTCCAATCTGTTGTACTCATCAAGCAGCGGCGTATCCGTTGATTGGTTCTGCGTGCCGAGAACCGCCACCGAGATACCGAAAGCTATAAAGCAGAAAACGCTTAGCGAAATAAAAAATGCTATAAAATGCTTCATTTCAGCACCCCCTTATAAATTGTAAATCGCTTTGACGTGACCGATGACGGCGGCTCTTATGATACGGTAGAAGCCTTTAACCATCTTAATCCATAGCAGACCCAGAACGCACGCCAGCGACAGCAGACCGCCGCAAAGGAAAATCCTGCTGAGGAAATGGAACAGCGCTCCGCCGCCAAGCTGCGAGATGCCAAATCTGCAAAGTCCCAGAACGATAATGGTAAGGAAATGCCATATCAGCCATGCAAGCGCAGGCAGCGCCCACGACAGCACGAAAAGGTCTATGCAAAGCTGACCTATAAGCTTGCCGATATTTACATTGGGTTCTCTGCCCTTGATGTCGCTCCATCTGAAGCCGCCCTTGCCGTCGCTGTTTTCAACATAAGGAATTTCAGCCTTGTGGTCGTCCTTTGTTTCAGGCTGTTCGGGCGACTTTTGCGGTTCGGACGGCTGCGGGACAGAACCGATATTTTCTTTTGCCGTGTCTGTGGGCGTTGGTATGGAAGCGGAAGCGGGCTGTTCCTCGGCTATATGCTGCGGAGTAACCTCTCTTGCGGA
>CAZLBL010000001.1:64102-70611 GCA_964557825.1 uncultured Ruminococcus sp. | reverse complement strand
TTTTTGATTGCATATTGCAATCGTCTTACAGTTTGGCATTTTCTGCTCTCCTTTCCTTTGAATTTAGCATCTTAATATAAGGTGCTATGTATAGACCGAAGCAAAACGCACTTCGGTCTTATGTTAAAATGCAGTATTTGTTCTCAACGCCCCCTGCAAGGGAAGTACATAGGTAGCGGTATGCTTTTACCGCTTCATAGGAATTTCACCTCTGCCGGGTTCTCCGCCAGCTCCGTAGAGAAGTATCATTGTCCTTCCGGCTGTCATCGCCGTATCGGTGGCAACCCGATACTCATAACGGGAGTTTTCGCTCGTTCCAATAGCGGAAGTCTTGGCGTACCCGTTAAGGTGGCTAATCATCGGAATTAAAGTCCTAAGTACCTGTATATTCAATTTTCAAGGAACAGCGAAAGGGCTGCTCCTAATCGGAGTTTGATAACCCTTTCACTTGTTCCCACTGGGAGAGGGCAAAGTTCAACCCTAAAACGAAAAAATTTTAGAAAAAATAAAAAAAGCCACTCAATCCTTGAAAGGAAAGAGTGGCAAATGAAAAAGATCGCTTCACTGATGTGTAAGTAAAACAGTCTGTGCAAATGACTGCTATTTAATTTTAGAAAAGGCAATTTGAAGAAAGTTTTTGTCTTAATATACAGTTGGGGGAAGTGGTAACACGACTTAACAAAAGGATAAAAAGGTACGGGATAAAACGGTTTTGAACTATGATAAGCACCTTTTTCGATTAGCAGGATTTTTAGCAAGAATTTTTGAGCGATTAGCAGAAACACTATTTTGATTAGCAGAAATCGAAAATTCTTGCTAATTTTCTTAGCAAGCTAATTCGGGGTAGCGGTAATTGGAACAGGGTAAGCCGATTGAATGAAAATGCTTCTCACGCTCGTTAATAAGAAAACTCATCTGAAAATAAATGAAGCCGAAAACCTTGATTTTACAAGGCTTTCGGCGTTGTTTGTGGCGTCCTCGCCCGGATTCGAACCGGGGGCGTTCCGCTTAGGAGGCGGACCCTCTATCCTGCTGAGGTACGAGGACATTTATGAAATTGTATCTATATAACCGCTTGCCTTTTGCTCAAAGGCAAGTGATTAAGTAACACCTTAGGAGGGGGCTGTTATATCCATTTAACTAAAGAGGCGTACAACATATATCATTATATCACAGGATTTTGAAAATTTCAATAGCTTTTTTGCCAAACGCGTGCAAACGGCGCGTATTTTTTTATCTCTATTCGGAAAAAACCGTATAAATTCAGACTTTTGTGAGAAAATTTTATTGGAAAAAGCTTTGGTTTGCTGCAATTTAGGCTTTTTAGGTAAATTGCTTAAATATTGCAAACCCGTATTGCTGTGCGGAATTTTAGCATTGGCTTAGTTAAAGAATGCGATTATGCACAAAATTCCTAAAATATTTTCAAAGCTTTGTACAAATTGCACATTGACGAAATCGCCCTAAAAATGTTATAGTGTTATACAAGGGTAGCTATGCCTGTGCTTGGTATAGCTGTGCCTTGGCTAAGGTAAAATTTTCACCGCCGCGCAGGGTGGTGAAGCAAAACATTTTTTAAGGAGGATTTTCCACTATGAAGATCACAAAGCTTCTTTCCACAGTTGCTGCGGCTGCTGTTGTGACCAGCGCACTCGCAGTTTCTGCAAGCGCAAACCTCATTCCTCAGGACGGCACTAACAGCTACATTGACGCTACTGGCGCTGGCAACTACGGTATTTTCGTAACTGCAACAGGCGAGGGCGACGCTCACGCATCCACACTGGCTGCTGATTACGGCATTGAGCTGACAGACATTCACGGCGTAAGATTTACAGTAACCATTCCCGAAACCGACAGCATGGGCAGCGATGGCAACAGAGTTTACTGGGACGGCTCTCTCGGCGGCGCTGTTGTTACATCTCTGCACTCTGATACGGATAAGTCTACATACAACTGGCCTTCTCGCGGTAATTTCTGGGGCGTTATTGATGAGGATCTCGGCATTGAAACTCTCGACGCTACACAGGATCTGCAGTTTGAAAAGGTTGGCGACTACACCTATGAGATGACCTGTATGTTCGACTTTGATGAAGCTCTCAACACCATCGCGGGCGACCACATTGTTCAGTACCGCATCTTCCTGCAGTGCTGGGATAACGGCATGGCTGACTACGTTATAAGCGAGAGCGCACTGCTTGACGAAGCAGGCAACGAGCTTGTTGTACTTGACGGCAAGGGCTATCCCGTAACCGCAGACGCTCCCGTTGTTGATACAGAAACTCCCGTTGTTGACACAGACGCTCCTGTTGAAACAGGTAAGGACGCTGTTGACACAGGCGTTGAGGGTGTTGCGGCTGTTGCAGGCGTTGCAGTTGTAGCAGCAGGCGCAGTTGTTCTTTCCAAGAAGAGAAAGTAATTTAGTTTACACATAATATTTTAGGAGGATTTTTCACAATGAAAATCACAAAGATTCTTTCCGCAGTAGCTGCTGCCGCAGTTGTAGCAGGCTCTATGGCAGCTACCGCAAGCGCAGAGCTTGCAGTAAGCGCTAACCCCGCAAGCAACCTCAACTCCACCGCAGGTATGTGGATGATCAAGACCTACTGCCCCGAAGAGGGTATTGACACTGGCATCGACATGACTCAGGCAGGTTCTATTGTATTCACAATCACTGCACAGGATACCACATTCTTCATGGGTATGACAGGCGGCGGTGTTGTTGTTTCCTGCGGCCCTACATCTGTAACCCCCGCAGACCACAACTGGGCTCAGAAGCAGTACTGGGGTGTAACCGATGAAGCGATTGAGCTTTATACTCAGGACGCAGCTTCGGAGCTTCAGGCAACCAAGGTTGGCGATTACACCTATGAGCTTGTTTGCCCCATCGACGATACCAACTGCGTATATGAGGAAGTTTACCAGGACGAAAAGGGCTACGTTCAGATTGCTCTTTCCGAGTGGGGACAGGATCTCTCCGCTATCGAGGTTGTATCCTTTGAAATCCTCGACAAGAACGGCGCTTCCATGGCTAAGTTTGATGGCGATGGCAACGCTGTAACCGCAGACGCTCCTGTTGCTGATACAGAAACTCCCGTTGTTGACACAGAAGCTCCCGTTGAAACAGGCAAGGACGCTGTTGACACAGGCGTTGAGGGCGTTGCAGCTGTTGCAGGTGTTGCAGTTGTAGCAGCAGGCGCAGTTGTTCTCTCCAAGAAGAGAAAGTAATCCGCGATACATAATCGCAAAAATCCGGAAAAAATTTCAGAAAAATCTGAAACTTTCCATGAATTGACCGTGACTACCGTAGTGTAACAAAAAATTAAAAATTTTTTTGAAACTTTTTTGATTTTTCGTATGACTACGGCTGTGACGGCGAGTAAAACCCGTTTAACACATCTGAGTGCCCGATAACTCAAAGATGTTTTAAAAAAACAAACTATTTTAGGAGGACTATTATGTTAAGAAGAAGAATCTTCTCTGCAGCAATGGCTTCTGTAATGGCACTTTCTTCCGTTGCAGTTGTTGCACAGGCTGCTGAGACAAATCAGGTTGTTACCAAGGCTGAACTTGAGGAGCTGGTAACAAAGACTTATGGCGACTCTTGGCGTGCAGATGATCTGTCTGCTTATGGCTCTGTTTCTCAGGCTGCTATGCTTGACGCTCTTGAAGCTGCTGATGTTATCCTCGCTGACAGCGAATCTGACGCTGAGGACTACACCGTTGCATACATGATGGTAAAGGCTGTTGCTGACAGACTTGTTATCCACACCGCTGAGGAGCTCAAGGCTCTTATCGCTGAGTGCGAGCCTATCATTGCAACAAACAACATTTTCAATGAGGAACTTCAGGATCAGATTTATACAGCTGATTCTTTCATGGCTCTTGAAGACAAGCTTGACTATGCACAGGGCTTTGTAACCTCTACATCTAGTGCTGACATTACAGAAGCTTATGAGCAGCTTCTCGCAGCTAAGGACGCTCTGAAGAAGAACGCAGTTGTTTCCAAGTCTATGTTCAGAAACATTCTGAAGAAGTATGACGAAATCATTGACAACCAGTTTGCATATGACACATGGAGACGTGGCGCTGTTGCTTGGACAGAGCTTAACAGCGGCAACTTCTGGATTCTCAATAATAGTGTCGACAGTGTTGCTTACGGTCATCTGTACCAGTACGTTCTCTCTGCAAAGGGCGAGATTGTAGATGCTTATGACGCTATTGACTCTATCAAGGGCCTTACAAAGACAACAGACGCTGACATCTATGAGGGCTTCCAGCTTGCACAGGACGCAGTTGCTGCTTATAATGCATGGTCTGTTGACGATGTAAATAAGGCTACAAAGGCTGGTCTGTCTTCTCTGATTAACCAGTACCATGGTCAGCTGGTATATGACTACGCTAACACAAGCACAACCGATCTCTTTGATGCGATTAAGTCTGCTGTTACAGCTGTTGATACAAGTGCAACTGTTGACACCATGGGTACTGATAAGGCTGCTGGTTCTACCGCAAGCAACGATCTTTGGAATACAGCTACTGTTCCAGAAGTTGGCTATGGTGGAGGTGTTACATTTAACAAGCTGGTTGAGGCTGAAGCTGTTATCAAGGTAACAAGTGCAAATATAAAGGCTGTATACATTCCTCTGACAGACGCAGGTTATTATGATGATACTCGTTCCATCACAACCGATAAGGCTGTAAAGATTGCTGACGGCGGCAAGTTCCAGACAATCTCCGTTGGCTCCAAGTTCGATATCGCTACTATCATTGATATCACAGGCAAGGTAGACGGCAGCGGTGATATGGATTCTGCTTATAACAATACAGCAGATACTTCTGCCGAGACTACTAGTTGGGGTGCAACTCTCTTTACATCTGCTGCTCCTACAGGAACATGGGACTACGGTGTATCTCTTGCAGGCGCTATGGAGATTGCTGAAGTTTACCTCTATGGCACTAAGGACGATATCAAGGATCCTTCCATCAACCCCATCAAGAACATTGATGATACAGGCGTTGTTGCTATCAAGGACGGCACAGAAGTTCCCAACGGCAGCTCCAAGGAGTATCAGCTCGCTTACCGTTACCTCTACTACGCTCTGACTGAGCAGTACGAAGGTTCTGTAGCTGCAAGCTGCGCACACACAAGAACAGATGTTAAGGCTCTGATTGAAGACGCTTGGGAGCTTATCGACGAAACTGGTGACGCTTCCATCTTCAATGACGCTAATGTTGCACTGGTTGACGCTCGTCAGACAGCTATGAAGTGGGTATCCGCTGCTAACACCGACAAGCTCTACAAGGAGAACACTCCTGGTACAGCAGCTGACGGTAATCCTTATGTAGCTTCTGATAATGCTTACCATGCACTGGAGGGTGTTTACAACCACCTTAAGGCTGAGTACGATGCACTGAAGTACAGCTTCGGCGAGATTTATGAAAAGCTCGCTGAGGTTGCTGAGGATATCGATGATGGCAAGCTTGATGCAACAGATACACTGCTCAAGGCTATGGACGATACTGCTTATGCACTGTCCTGCATCGATCCTATCACATACACTTCTAAGAATGCTGTGTATGAGGACAACGCAGCATTTGACGCTGACAGAGTATTCCTTGAGAACAACCGTGTGATCACCAACACAGGTGATGCTGTTAACATCTACACTATCACCGCTGAAATTAACGATGGTGACACTCACGGTGTTACAACCAAGGACGGCGCTAACCCCACTCACGCTGCTCTGGCAAGCGCTTACGACGCACTGCTCGCTGCAATTGCTGCTCAGGCTGAGGAAGAAGTTGTTCTCGGCGACGCTAACGGCGATGGCACTGTAAACGCTGCTGACGCTACCGCAGTTCTGAAGTCCATCGTTGGTCTTGCAACTGTTGATGCAGCAGCTGCTGACTACAACAAGGACGGCGTTGTAAACGCTGCTGACGCTACCGCAATTCTTAAGTCCATCGTTGGCCTTAACTAATGCTGAACAAGCGTTTGTTTCTTAATCATTCTTAAGTTTTGTGATTAGTCCCATGCCGAGGTTTCGGCCTCGGCAAAGGGATTGATTATATAAACAAAAAATTTATGGAGGAAAATAATATGAAGAAGATTTTATCTCTTGGCGTTGCTGCTGCAGTTGTTTCCATGACTGCTGTTGCTGCTTCCGCTGCAATTGAACCCGTTATCCTTGATGAGGCTGTTGCTGGTTCTACAATCACTGTTGAAGTTGTTGTAAACGGCGATGCTATCGAAGACGCACAGTTTACAGTAGAGACTTCCGACAACCTTGAGCTGGTTGAGGCTACTCCCGACGCTTCTGGCGTTTACAACGAAGGCAAGTTCGCTTGCGCTTCTATGACAGGCTATGAGGACGGCGCTGTTCTCCTTACTCTGGTTTACACTGTAGGCGAGGGCGATGAAGTTTCCGTTGAGCTTAAGTCTGACGATGCAACCTACGCTGCAATGCTCGGCGAGGCTGTTACAGCTGAAATCGTTGATGGTTCTGAGG
>CAZLBL010000001.1:0-64002 GCA_964557825.1 uncultured Ruminococcus sp. | reverse complement strand
GATGAGGGCAACGTTCCCACAGGTATCGCTCTTGCAGTTGCTCCCGCAGTTATCGCTGGCGCTGCTATCGTAGTTTCTAAGAAGAGAAAGTAATTCTTGATTGAATTAGTTCATTCTTAAACACACTGCCTCCCCGAAAGGGGAGGTTTTGTTTTTGCCATTTTCGGCGGTTTTCGGCGGCTGTGCGCTTTGCCGAAAATCAGCCGTTTTTTTGTGCAAATCGCCAAAAATCGCGCCACCGCAGCATACCGCGCATATTGAGGTAATTACTTAAATCAACATCTAGCACATTTGCCGACGATGTTCGGCATTTCCCACAAAATATTGAAGAAGATTGCCTTTTCATCGCGCTTTATGAATAAAAAGTTAGCCCGCTTCATTATTTATATAAATTGCATAAAAAAATTCAAATCTTATTGACATCAGCGTATAAATTTGATATAATTATTACGGTATATATGATAGCGGTGTTATGACTTTGTGTAAAACTGCCGCCTTTCCTGCGGGCGAAAGGACTTAAATGGAACATATAATTCAAGCGAATAACGTCTGCATGGACTTCAATATCGGCGATGGAAGCACTGTTCATGCGCTTAAGGGCATAAATTTGCAAATTAAGCCGAATAAGCTTTCGGTGCTGCGCGGGCGTTCGGGTTCGGGCAAAACCACGCTGATAAATATTCTCGGCGCACTGGACAGACCTACATCGGGAGAGGTTTTGTTCCTCAGACAGGATAACGATATCACAAAGCTGTCGGATTCGGCGCGCGATAAGCTTCGCCGCTGCGAGATGGCGTTTGTGTTTCAGTCGGTCGCCCTCATTTCAACTATGACCGCGTTTGAGAATGTGGAGTTCGCGTTAAGGCTGCAAAAGCTGCCGTATAAGCAGCGCGCAGAGCGTGCGAAACAGGCACTTGTGCAGGTGGGTCTTGAAAAGCGTATGCACCACCGCCCCGGCGAGATGTCGGGCGGCGAGCAGCAGAGGGTCGCCATAGCAAGGGCAATCGCGGTTTCGCCAAAAATCATCTTCGCGGACGAGCCGACTGCCGAGCTTGACCTGCCAACGGGTCTTGCGGTAATGCGCCTGTTCAGGGAGCTTGTGCACAGCGGCGGTCTTACAATCGTTATGACAACACATGATACCTCAATAATGGAGCTTGCTGATATCGTTTACACGCTGGAGGACGGCGTTATCAGCGACATCACGGAAAATCCCATTGACGACGGGGAGGTTGCAGATGCCTAAAAAAGTCATGCTTGCCCCGCCCGAGAACGTTATGGTTCAGGCGGATAACCTCGTCAAAATATACAAGTCCACAGATGTGGAGGTTATGGCGCTGCAAGGGCTTGACCTCACAGTGGAGCGCGGCGAACTGATGGGTATTGTTGGCTCAAGCGGCAGCGGTAAATCTACCCTGCTTAATATGCTTGGCGGTCTTGATAGACCATCTGCGGGCAGCCTTTTCGTTGACGGAAAGGATATGCTGAAGTTCACTGAAAAGGATTTCATAGAATACAAGAGAAAAACAGTCGGGTTTGTGTGGCAGAATAATGCGCGCAACCTGATTCCCTATTTGACGGCACAGCAGAATGTGGAAATGCCGCTTCTGCTTTCGGGCTTCTCGCGGAGAAGCGCAAGGGCTGTGGAGCTGCTTGACATGGTGGGTCTTTCCCACCGCAGAAACAGCCGCCTTGACCAGATGTCGGGCGGAGAGCAGCAGCGCGTTGCGATAGCAATTGCTCTTTCAAACAACCCGAAGTTGCTGCTTGCGGACGAGCCGACAGGCTCGGTTGACACCGCAACGGCGAAGCTTATACTTGATGTGTTCCGTCAGCTTAACAAGGTCATGGGCGTTACCATTATAATAGTAACGCATGATACAAAGCTTTCCGCGCAGATTGACCGCGTTGTGGCAATCCGCGATGGCAAAACCTCTACGGAGCTTGTCAGAAGGGCTTCGGCGAAGTCGTTCGGGGAGCTTACAGAGGAAGCAGAACAAACCGCCCATGAGGAGCTTTCGGTTCTTGACCGCGCGGGGCGTCTGCAAATTCCCAAGGAATATCTTGAAGAACTTGGGCTTAAGGGCGGCGATAAAGTACGCGTTGAGCTTGAGGACGGCAGGATATGTATTTACCCTCGCTAGGGTGAATTTAATTTTGTATCTTGATTGGGCGCTGCCCGATTTCGATATGCTGCATTACAGTCTAGGAAAGGTGGAAAACACTGTGGCAAGAAAGCACACATTGAAGCTGAAAAGGGTTACGTCAATGTTTTTGTCGGCATTGATGCTAAGCACTGCCGTTCAGCTTCCGATGACTATTGGCGCTGCTGCTGAGGAAGAGCAGAAGTCGTCCATGGGGTCGTCATCAGTAAGTACCGCAAATGTCGGTATGTCAAGCAATGAGGACGCGTACAAAAACTACATCGAAAAGTACGCTGACGCAGAAATGCCCATGAAGGAAGTGGTTGTGGATATCCTCAACTACAAGGCTTCAGACGGCGCTGTCACCGAAGTGGTGGATTATGGCATTGAAAAGGACTGCGTTTCATGGCTGGACAGCGAGGGAACTATCACATGGACGTTCAATGTTGAACAGGCAGGTCTTTACAATCTTGAGATGTTCTATCACCCCGTTGCCAGCACAAACACAACGATTGAGGTGGTTCTCCGGATAGACGGCGAAAGCCCCTTTGACGAGGCAGAGCTTATTGAGCTTGACCGCTATTGGCACAGTGCAACCGCTATCGGATATGACGCAAAGCAGAAAAACCAGAAGCGCCCTCCGCAGGAGGAGTACGACTGCTGGGTGACATATCCAATCAAGGATAAGGACGGCCTTATAAATACGCCGTACTTCTTCTACCTTTCCGAGGGTGAACATACATTATCCCTTGACGGCGTAAAAACAAACCTTTACATGAAGGGTATTCGCTTCTACAACTCGGAGGAGCTTCCGTCCTATGCGGACATAGCACCCACGCAGGAGCAGATTGACAATACTCCCGCCCTTGCCGATAATCAGGCAATCCTGTTTGAGGCGGAGTCGCCGGTGTACACAACTTCCTCTACGCTGTACCCCACTTACGACAGAACAGACTACACTGTCAGCCCCTCCCACCCCGTAAACAAGCGATACAATACAATCGGTACGGATACATGGGATCAGGCTACGCAGTCCATCTGCTGGGAGTTTGAAGTTCCCGCAGACGGCTACTATACAATACAGATGAAAGCGCGCCAGAGCACAATGCGCGGCTTCTTCTCCAACAGACGAGTTTACATTAACGGTGAAGTTCCCTGTAAGGAACTTGACTGCGTAAAGGTTAAGTACGACCCCAACTGGCAGACGGTTGAACTGTGCGATGGCGATGGCAACCCCATCTACCTTTATCTTGAAGCAGACAAGAAAAACACCATAATGCTTGAGGCTATCCCCGGTGATATCGGCGAGGTTATGCAGCGCCTTGACGACCTTATCTACGAGCTTAACTACTATTACAGAAGAATTCTGATGATTACGGGTCCCTCTCCCGATGAGTACAACGACTACTACATCGATGAGCAGATTCCCGAACTGCTGAGCGTTTTCCAGAACGCTATTGACACTCTCTATGCTGAAAAAGCAGGTATTGAGGAGCTGACAGGCGAAGGCTCTGAGGCTTCCACGCTTCAGACCATGGCGGTTATTCTTCAGATGGCTGTTGACGAGCCTGATGATATCCCGCTTATGCTCTCCAGCATAAAGGATCAGATTTCCGCTGTTTCCGCGTGGATGCGCGACTACCGCGACCAGCCGCTTGAACTCGACTATATTGAGGTTAAGACGGTTCATGACAAATATAAGGACGCAGGCTCCAACTTCTTCTCGGCGTTTGCGTTTGGCTTCCAGTCCTTTATCGGTTCTTTCTTTGAGGATTACACATCTATCACAGATTCAACCGAGCAGGCGCTTAACGTATGGGTTTCCCTCGGCCGTGACCAGGCAACCGTAGTAAGCGAGCTGGTAAGCTCCGAATATAATCAGGAGCATTCGACTCCCATCTCCATCAGCCTTGTACAGGGCGCCGTGCTTGAAGCAACGCTTGCGGGCAAGGGACCTGAGGTTGCGCTGTTCATAGGCGGCGACTTCCCTGTTGTCTGCGCTTCAAGAGGACTTCTCGTAAATATGAAGGGCTTCACTGATTATGACGAGGTTGTTTCCCGCTTCAGCGAGGATATCACCACGCTGTATGAGTTTAACGACGGCGTTTACGGCATACCGCTTACGCAGAACTTCCCGATGCTGTTCTATCGTACCGACGTTCTTGAGGAACTTGGTTACGATGCACCGCCAGAGTCATGGGACGCGCTTATCGATATGCTCCCCGACCTGCAAAGAAAATATCTTGAGGTTGGTCTTATCCTGCCGTCCAACGTTTCTTCGCAGGTATTTGACGCAGGCAACACCTTTGTACTGCTGATGAACCAGACAGGTCAGAGCTTCTACAACGAGAAGCAGACAGCAACAACATTTGATACCGAGGCAGCGGTTAATGCGTTTACAAAGTGGACAAAGTTCTACACGGTATACGATTTCGACCAGACCTATGACGCATTTACGCGTTTCAGAACAGGTGAAATGCCCATCATGGTGCAGAATTACACGTTCTATAACCAGCTTAGCGTTGCTGCTCCCGAAATCAAGGGTCTGTGGGATTTCACCCATGTACCCGGCACATACAGAACAGAGAACGGCAAGACCATTCTCGACTATACCGCTAACTCTGGTTCCTCCGGTGCGGTTATCTTCCAGTCCTGCTCCAACAAACAGGCAGCATGGGAGTTTATCAAGTGGTTTACCGAAACAGAAACTCAGGTTTCCTACGGTAAGAACATTGAAGCCATTATGGGTCCGCTCGGCCGTTATGATACAGCAAACCTTGAGGCGCTGTCCAGACTTAACTGGTCTACCGCCGAGTACAGAAAGATCAGCGATCAGATGGCAAATCTGAAGGAAGTGCCGATTATCCCCGCTTCCTACGCTGTAACCCGTAACGTTTACAACGCGTTCAGAGCGGTTGTAAATAACCAGAAAAACCCCAGATACCAGCTCATCTCTTACAACAGAGATATTAACAGCGAAATTGTAAGAAAGCTGAAAGAGCTTGGCTTCTATGAAGAGTAAGCTTTTCCGGAGCAATCTGGAAGAGCGGTCGCTCTTTCCAATAACTATTAGGAGGAATCAGTTTGTTCGGTAAAGATAAAACGCAGTATATCGAAGACAGTAGATTTCGTTATACCATGCGTGAAATTAAAAAGAACGGCAGCGCATATTTGCTGGCACTTCCGTACTTTGTGCTGTTCCTGATATTCACGGGTATCCCTGTTCTTATATCCCTCCCTATCGGCTTTACCAGCTTCAACATGGTACAGTTTCCGACTTGGGTTGGTCTTAATAACTTCTATACCCTGTTCCTTGGGGACGATGTTTTCCTTATTGCAATCCAGAATACGCTGGTATTCGCTATTATCACAGGTCCTGTAAGCTATGTAATGTGCTTCCTGCTTGCATGGCTTATCAATGAGATGCCTGGCGCGCTTAAAACGGTATTTACATATATCTTTTATGCGCCCACGCTGGCAGGTAACATTTTTGCTACATGGCAGCTTATCTTCTCTGGCGATACCTACGGCTTCCTTAACTCCACACTGATGGATCTCGGTATTATCAAGGGTCCGCAGCAGTGGCTTACAGACGCAAGATATATTCTTGTCTGCGTTATTGTTGTCCAGATGTGGATGTCGCTTGGTGCAGGCTTCCTTTCACTCCGCGCAGGCTTCCAGGGCATTGATAAATCAGGCTATGAGGCGGGCGCTATCGAGGGTATCAAAAACCGCTGGCAGGAGCTTCTGTATATTACAATCCCCAGCATGGGTCCGCAGCTTCTGTTCGCTGCTGTAATGCAGATAACCGCTTCGTTTACAGCGGGCGATATCGGACGTTCGCTTACAGCCTTCCCTTCAACCGATTACGCTGCGCACACCATCATGACCCACGCTTTCGACTACGGCTCTATCAGATACGAAATGGGTTATGCCTGTGCGATCTGCTTCCTGCTATTCCTTGTAATGATGCTCGTAAACAACGTAATACGCAAGGCAATGAGCGGAATTTTGGAAACTTAAGGAGGACAGTAGCACATGCGTATTATACAAAGAAGAAAGAGATGGGGCGGCTCACGCGGCGGCGACATTGCGATATTTGTTGTTCTGTGCCTTATCGGCGTGTTCATGCTGTTCCCTATCTACCTGTCCGTTATACAGTCAATAAAGCCTGTTGAGGAACTGTTCGTGTTCCCGCCAAAGCTTTATGTTCAGCGTCCCACCTCGCAGAACTTTGAGGATATGCTTAAGGTTGCGGGCAGTTTGGACGTTCCGTTCTCAAGATATGTATTCAACTCGATTTTCGTTTCCGTTGTTGTAACGGTTGCGCAGCTGTTCCTTTCCTCCTCTGCCGCTTATGTGCTTGCAAAGGTAAAGGCTCCCGGCGTAAAGGCAATGAACAAGGTTATCGAAATCGCGCTGCTGTTTACATCTTCCGTTACATACATCGTGCAGTACATAGTTATGGCAACCCTTGGTATGATTGATACCTACTGGGCAATCACGCTGCCGTACATAGCAACGCCTATGGGTCTGTTCCTTATGAAGCAGTTTATGGGACAAATCCCCGAAAGTATGATTGAGGCGGCAAAGCTTGACGGCGCAAGCCATCTCAGAGTGTGCTGGCAGATTGTAATGCCCAATGTTAAGCCTGCATGGCTTACCCTGATGATTTTCGCATTCCAGGGTGCTTGGCAGATTACCGGTTATCTCTTCGTTTACAGTGAGCAGCTCAAGCCTATCCCCATAGTTATGCAGCAGATTTCCGCTGCGGGTATTGCCCGAGCCGGCGTTTCATCGGCAACGGTTGTGGTACTTATGCTGCCGCCAATGATACTGTTCCTTATCCTGCAGTCAAACGTTGTTGAAACGATGGCTCACTCGGGTCTTAAGGATTGATGAAATAAATAACGAAAGGATGATTTTGAGTGCCATCAATAAAGCGTATCGCAGTGCGCGCTGTCGCCGCGGTAATGGCTGCTGTTACATTGGGTACCTGCACCGCCTTCGCAGACGAGCCGTATGACGGCTACAACTACGACTGGTGGGGCGACCCTGTTCCCTCCCAGAACGGCTATGTTGTGGATAAGGTTGTTACCGGCCTGGATCTCGGCATTGGCTCGTTTACAGAGCCTTCCGACCTTTATGTATCAGAGGACGAGAAAATATATATTGCGGATACAGGCTATAAGGGTACGTTGGACGCAAGCATGAAGGGCAGAATTGTTATCACCGATAAGGATTTCAACTTCATAAATGCTATAGAGTACCTTGACTTCAGCAACCAGCAGGAATGGCTTGCTGCAAAGAAAGAAGAACTTTCTGAAAAGCAGAGCCAGTACAATAAAGTCAGTGACATCTACTTTGACGGTCCTACGGGCGTTTTTGTGAAAGACGATGTTGTCTATGTTGCCGATAATTCCAACGACCGCGTGGTTTCCATGACCGTAAAGGTAGATGAAAACGGCGTTGGTTACGGCGAGGTTATTAGGGTGTTCACACGCCCCGACGCTGATGTTTATGACGCAAACACAACCTTTAACCCTAGTAAGGTTTTGGTTGACGCGGCGGGCAATGTATATATCTGTATCAAATCCATCACAAAGGGCGCTGTTGTATTCTCTAAGGACGGCGAGTTCAACGGATACTTCGGCGCAAACCGTGTTGAGGCTACCGCGGACGTTCTTATGAACGCTTTCTGGAAGCTGATATTCACCCGTGAGCAGGTTAAGAAGATGCAGAGAAACGTTCCTGTTGAGATTTCAAACTTTGATATCGACTCAGATAACTTCATCTACACTGTTACCGAGTCCAAGAGCGTTGAAACGGATATCATCAAGAAGCTTAACTCCGCAGGTACAAATATCTTTATAAATCTCGGATATTCCGACTATATCTTTGGTGACTACCTTACAAAATACTACCGTGGTCAGACTTACTCCTCGCAGATTACCGATGTTGATATCGGCGAGAACGGAACAATAAACCTGCTTGACCTTAAGACAGGCCGTGTGTTCCAGTATGACGATGAGTGTGCCCTGCTGTTTATCTTCGGCGGCAAGGGTCAGCAAAAGGGTACGTTCACAACCGTAAACGCGGTTGAAAGCCTTGGAACAAACGTTTATGTCCTTGACGGACGTAAGGCAAGCATAACCGTGTTTAAGCAGACCGAGTTCGGCAGCCTTGTTCATGAGGCAATCACGCTGTTTAACAGCGGTAAGTATGAACTGGCGCGCGGTCCGTGGGAGGAAGTACTCAAGCGCGACTCCAACTACTGGCTGGCTTACATCGGTCTTGGCAACGCTTACCTTAATCAAGGCGATTATGAAACCGCAATGGAGTACTTCCTGTACAATTCCAAAACCGGTTATAATGACGCGTTCAAGGGCTGGCGTATGGATTTCATCAGAGATAACTTCACCGTTATCGCGATAATTATCGTTGGTCTGCTTGTCGGCATTTATGTTATCGCTTCCGTAAGAGGCAAGATGAGAGCAAAGAAACGCGCCGAGGCGGAGCGTATCTTCAAAGAACGGAATAAGGGAAGGGAGGATTAACGCATGAGATTTGACCTTGATATGCCAAAGTGGAAATGGCCTTTCTACATAATGCTCCACCCCTTTGAGGGCTTTGAGGATTTAAGATGGAAGAAAGCCTACAGCATGAGAGTTTCCATGGTGATTGTAGCGCTGTTCTTTATCATAAGCGTCTGCGAACAGCTCATGACGGGCTTCCTCTTCAATGAAAATTACGTTAAGATATTCAATATCGTCCCCATCATTATCCAGACGTTGGTCCTGTTCTTTACATGGGTAATAGGCAACTGGGCGCTGTGTACGCTGTTTGACGGCGAGGGTACAATGAAAAATATCTGCGCTAACACTGCTTATGCGCTGGTTCCCATGCTTATCGGCAAGGTAGTAAACATTATTCTCAGTAACTGCCTTCAGCGGACAGAGAGCGCGTTTATCGTGTTTGTATCCTACCTTACGCTTCTCTGGACAGCCATTCTGCTGATTTCGGGCATGAGGACGGTTCACCAGTATTCAATACCTAAAACCCTTCTGTTTATGTTTATAACAGTGTGCGCAATGCTTGTTATAATCATACTGCTCGTACTTCTCGTTTCGCTTTTCCAGCAGGTTTATGTTTTTGTATATTCAATTTACACAGAGCTGCTTTACAGATTTACAAATCTGGAGCCGACAACGCTGATACTGATTATGGTTGGCGTGGTGGTTGTTATCGCCGCTATCGTCATCACAGCGTACACGCTTGTTGAAAAGCACCAGCTTAAAAAGCAGATGGAAAAGCTTAAATCCTGATGAACAGTAACTACAACGTTTTATTATTGAAAATGGTGGTGTAAAAATGCTTCAATTACGCAAGAAAATACTTGCCGGCGTGCTTTGCTCTGCAATGGTGCTTACGGCAAGCCAGAGCGTTGCATGGTCTGAAAACGCTGAGGTTCCCACCGATGCAGGCACTGTTGAATCGGCTGAAGCAGCCGAGAATACAGACGAGGAAGCTGCTGCCGATACCGACAGCACAGCAGCCCCCGAAGCTTCTCTCATAACCGAGGAGCAGGCGCTTGCAGAGTGTAAGCTTTATGCGCAGTCGTCCACGCTGGCGCTTTATGTAAATGAGAGCACCGGAGTATTCGCGGTTCAAAATAAGGACACCGGCTATTGCTGGTGGAGCAATCCTTACAACGCGGATTCCGACGCGATTGCTACCGGTTCTAACCTTGCCGGACTTAAATCCGCCCTTTGCATAGAGGGCAGAAAGGTTACAGATACTGACCACAGCAAAACCGATATAAAGTCCTACAACGTTATGACAAGCGATTCTTACACGCTTGAGGCGGTGGAAAACGGCTTTAAGTGTACGCTGGTGTTCAAGAACGAGGGTATCACAATCCCTTATTATGTAACGCTTGTTGATGACTATTTTGAGGTTTCCATCGGCGTTGACGAGATAATTGAGGAGGAGTTTTTGGGCAACACTTCCGAAACGGTTCGCTCTATTATCACGGTCAGTCTGTTCAAAGATCTCGGCGCAGGTTCAAGCGAGGAGGAGGGTTATCTGATAACTCCCGATGGCTCCGGCGCTGTAATTAACTTCAACAACGGCAAATCAAAGTCTGCCGAGTACAGCCAGAAGCTTTACGGACGAGATGTTGCCGTAAGCTCCGAGATGGCTCCCGCAAAGACAGAGCAAGCTTATCTCCCGATAGTTGGTATCGTCAAGGAGGATAACGCACTTCTTGCAGTCGCAACAGAGGGTTCTGCCTATGCTACCGCAAGGGCAAGCATAAATGGTCAGGGTGCCACATCTTACAATTCCGCTTGGTTTGATTTCAGCCTGCGTTCGGCAGACTCCTATTACATGGGACAAAGCAACGCGGCGCTCAGCGCTTATGAAACCAACATTATACCCGAGGATAAAGTAACGGTTCGCTATTACCCAATCGCAAAGACCAATGCGGACTATGTAGACGTTGCCCTGCGTTATCAGCAGCATCTTGTTGATGAGGGCGTGCTGACAAAGGGCAAGACAAGCGAAGGCTTGCCGTTCTACCTTGATATTTTCGGCGGCACGGTAAAGCAGCAGTCTGTTATGGGCTTCCCTGTTTCTCTCGAAACTGCCGCTACAACATATGAGCAGGCAAAGGAAATAATCGAGAAGCTGTATGCGCTTGGCGTTGATGACTTGGTTATAACCTATGAGGACTTCAACAAAGCAGGAATTACAAGCCGCATTTCCAACAGCGTTGATTACGCAGGTACGCTTGGTGGAAAATCCAAGTACAAGCTGCTTTCCGATTACTGCGCAAGCATAGGCGCAACGCTGGCTCCCAGTGTTGATATTCAGGAGTTCCACCGTTCGGGCAACGGTTATTCCACAACAACGTCTTCCGTTATCCGCGTTACCAAGGCATACGCTACCCAGATTGAGTATGAGCGTGCTTTTGGAACGCCGCATGATACCAGAGAAAGCTGGTACATCATGACCCCCGCTTATTATCAGGACGCAGTCCAGAAGATAGTAAACAGCTATGTTAAGGAAGGCATCACGGCAATATCGCTTGAAGAAGCAACAAATATGCTGTACAGCGACTTTACAGCAAACACAACAAAGCAGACTTCAAGACAGAAAGCTGTTGAGTATCTTCAGAGCTGCTATCAGATAATCAAGGACAACGGTCTTACATTTGTTGCAGACGCCTGCAATGATTATGCACTGAAATATGTTGACTGTATCAGAAATGTCCCGCTTTACAGCAGTGACTTTGATATTTACAACTATGACATTCCCTTCTATGAGATAGTAATTCATGGCTATATCCCCTATACAACCAAGGCCATGAATGCAAGCTCCAGTGCTGATGAGATGTATCTGCTCGCCCTTGCGACAGGCACTCCCGTCCACTACGAGGTAATGTACGAGAACCCCAACGAGTTTACCGACAGCACCTATGACACACTGTTCTATACCTACTACGATGGCTGGCTTGATAATGCCGCTGCACAGTACAGGGTATCGCAGGACTTCATAAAGGGTCTGGCAGATGAAACTATCACAGATTTTGAGTATATCGACAGCAAGGTTGTTAAGACAACATTCTCCGATGGAACGGTAATCAAGGCAGACCTTGAAAACCTCAAGCTTGAAATCAACGGTACGGCTATCAACCTTACCGATTACGGACTGAAAGGAGCGACAACTGACTGATGAGTGACGAAAGAAATTTCGAACCGAACGATGAAGCTGAAGTAAACGCAGCTGTATCAGAGGTCGCTGAAGCTCCCGCAGAGAGCTTAGAGCCGGCAGCGGTTGAAGCCGTTGCAGAGGTTCAGCAGACTGCTCCCGTTCGTGTTTCTGCCCACAATACAGCGGCAGCCGCAGCCTTCAACCTTGAAGGCTCGGAGGTCGATGTACGAAGGAAGAACGGCGCTAAGCAACAGCGCAAAATCAAAACCTCTAAAATTTCCTATGAGAGAAAGAAAGGGCTGTATGGCTACGGCTTTATCGCGCTTTGGGCGGTTGGTACATTGTGGCTGTTTGTCCTTCCCGTTATCACATCGCTTTGGTATTCGCTGTGCGATACCAAGCTGTATGCAAAGGCTGACGCGCTGCTGCATGGTATGACCACCGCAGGTATCTATACCGAGTGGAACAACTTCAGCAACTATATCGACGCTTTCGGCGACAGCGCAGAGTTCCTGCCCGCACTGCTTAACTCCCTTGCGGATATCGGACCTAAATCAATAGTAATCCTGATATTCTCGCTGTTTATCGCTGTTATTCTTAACCAGAAGTTCAGAGGAAGAACCTTGGCGCGTTCCATCTTCTTCCTGCCTGTGCTTATCGCAACAGGTCCCGTTATCAGCGTAATCAACGGTGATATGACTTCGCGCGGCGTTTCCGATGCGGCACAGTTCAGCACACTGTTCAAGACAGACCTTGTTACAGAGCTGATGGAGTTTGTCGGCATCTATGGCATCAACCAATCGCTCACCGAGTTTATTCAGGATATCACCAGTGACGTGCTTAACCTTGTATGGAACTCAGGTATCCAGATACTGATATTCCTGTCCGCGCTGCAAACAATTCCTCCGTCCGCGAAGGAAGCTGCCAGCATGGAGGGCGCAACCTCATGGGAATTCTTCTGGAAGATTACATTCCCCTACATAAGCCCGATGATTTTGTCAAACCTTGTGTATACGGTAATAGACGCCTTTGTGGCAACCGATAACGAGGTTATGGAATGCGTGCTTAAGGCTTCGAAAAACTGGGAATACGGTACATCTGCGGCGCTCGCATGGATTTACTTCGCAATAATCGGCGCTTGCCTTGCGATTATCACCGTGATAGTCAACAGATTTGTATTCTACGAGAATGAGTAAGGAGGTTAGAGAAGTGACAGATAATAATTTTGCTTTCCCAAGCGAGGAAGATGTTAATGTTGCTAATCAGCCTGCTGAGAGTATGACATCTGTTTCCGACAATACACAGGCAGCCGAAGAATTAAACGCTGAGGCAGCTTTTGCAGCGTCAGAGCCTGTGGACGCTGCGCCCGAAGCAATAGCTGAGGCCATTGCCGATATCAATGACGCCGCCGCTGTTGTGGCTGTTCCGATTGAAACGGGCAAGCCTAAAAAGGCAAAGAAAAAGAAAGACGATTATCATGTATCAACCCTTGAGATAATCAAGAACTACCGCCACTATACCGACAAAGAGAAAAAGCATTACCGCTATCTGGTAAAGCGCAGACTTTCGGGTTGGGTATGGCCGTTCTTCAGATTTGTAATTATCTTTGGTCTTTCGTTTGTAATCCTGTACCCGATACTGTACATGATTTCCACTTCTATCCGTCCCCAGTCTGAGATGAACGACCCCTCGGTAATGTGGATACCCAAGTCTATCCGCTTTGAGAACTTCGTTGAAATCTGGAATGCGATAGACTATCCCAAGACCCTTTGGAATACGTTGGTGCTTAACATTATATCTTCGATACTTCAGGTTGGCACCTGCGCACTTACGGGTTATGGCTTTGCAAGATTTAAGTTTAAGGGTAAAAACCTTCTGTTTGGTATTGTAATCCTCCAGATTATCGTACCTTCCCAGATTATCCTTATCCCCCAGTTTATGCAGTTCAGATATTTCGATGTATTCGGTATCTTCAACTCAATGCTTGGTGCGCCTATCACGCTTACCGATACAAACTGGTCAATGTATATCCCTGCGTTCTTCTGCAACGGTATACGTTCGGGTCTGTTTATTTACCTGTTCAGACAGTTCTTCCGCGGACTTCCTAAGGAGCTTGAGGACGCCGCTTACCTCGATGGCTGCGGTCCGTTCAAGACCTTTATCAGTGTAATGGTTCCCAACGCGGCAAGTTCATTCCTTACGGTATTCATCTTCTCAATCGTTTGGTACTGGAACGACTACTATGTATCCTCCATGTACTTTACCAACGCAAATACAATTTCCCTGAAGATTGACACCATTGCGGTAAGTATCTCCATGTACTTGTATAATGAGGTTCGTAATGCGACCGAGTTTATCGTGTGGATGGAGGCAGGCTGTCTGCTTGCAATCGCGCCTATCGTTATCATGTATGTATTCCTACAGAAATACTTTACAGAGGGTATCGAAAGAGCGGGTCTTGCAAACTAATCCGCAATACAAAACAAGCATATTCAGCCTCCGCAAAGGGGGCTGTTTTGCCGATATGGAGGGCATATGAGATTTGTTGAGATATTCACCGATGGCGCTTGCAGCGGAAACCCGGGACCCGGCGGCTACGGAGCAATTCTGCGCTGTGATGGCAAGGAAAAGGAGCTTTCGGGAGGAGAGTCTCATACAACCAACAACCGTATGGAGTTGACGGCGGTTATTACCGCGTTGGAGGCGCTGAAATTCCCCTGTGAAGTGAAGCTTACCACCGACAGCAAGTATGTTGTTGACGGCATAACCAAGGGCTGGGCGGCAGGCTGGAAAAAGCGCGGCTGGAAAAAAGGCGATGGCAAACCCGCCCTTAACCCCGACCTGTGGGAAAGGCTGCTGTGTTTGCTTGAGGTGCATAAGGTTGAGTTTTGCTGGATAAAGGGTCACGCGGGTCATGATGAAAACGAGCGCTGCGACAGGCTTGCCGTTGCACAGCGTGACAATTATTCGCATAAATAGATTTGTTGGCATATGAAAGCGCCCTGTGGATTTCCGCAAGGCACTTTTCCTTTTGTATGGCATATCCAGCAATAGCGTAATTCTAAGCTATATGCCGAAACAGCGGCAGCTATTGGTTTGCCTTGCTTGCGGTATGCATAATATTGCTTTATTGCCATAAAAATATGAATATGCAGTCGATTTTTTGGAGTTCAGCATATTGCATAGATGAAAAAAATGTGATATAATAAACGCGAAGCGTTTATTATAAATTATTTCAATTGCCTTGCACATACGTTCGCCGTTGGCTCACTGCGTGCATATCGGCAAATCGGGTAGAACAAACGGGACTAAATATAACCGTTGAGAAAGGATACAAATTATGAAAGAAAAGAACGAGAAGCAGCAGAAGCAGCAGATAGACGAGCAGGAACTGCTGAACAGAATAGATGCCAATCGTGAAGCGTATCAGCGTGAAAAGGACGAGCGGAGGCAGAACATCAACGAGGCAAAGCAGCGTCTTAACGAAGCTTATCAGAAGCTGGCAAAAGCCGAGCAGGATAAGGAAAGACGCCGCAGGAGAGCCGACCCTGCAACCCATACTTATACCGAGGAGGAAAAGCAGGAGATACTTGACCGCGCCCGTAAGGTCACAGAGCGTTATATGAAGCTTAAGGATTTTACAGAGCGTTTTGAGATGTTGCAGCGTAACCATGAAATTGAGAAGATTATGAGGGCTGCTGCGGAAGAACAGGAAACCCAATCTGCCGCAGAAAATGCGGAGGATAACGAAGAAAAATAATCCTGCATTCAAAGTTTGGTGGTATGAATATTTTTATGCAACTGGGGTGATTTAATGAAGCTTGACATTCGGGATATTACAAAAATTCCGAATTTATTGACATTGGCAAGGATTGTCCTTATACCATTTTTTGTATATGCCTTTCTTTGGGAGGACGGAATGATACAAAGCGAAAGTCAGCTTTTCAAGGGGACAAACGGGTATATTCTTGCAGCGATTATTGTGGTGATATCGGGTATTACAGACGCGGCAGACGGTTTTATTGCCCGCCGCTTTAATATGATAACGGACCTTGGCAAGGCGCTTGACCCGCTTGCTGATAAGCTTACGCAGGCGGCGGTGGTTGTATGCCTTGTTATCAGATATAATAAGATTTGGTGGGCAATTGCGGCACTTTTTATACTTATTGTAATAAAAGAGATTACTCTGCTGATTATGGCGCTGCTTTTTCTTAAAAAAGGTCAGGATTTGGGCGGCGCAAAATGGTTTGGCAAATCGGCAACAATTGTGTTCTATGTGCTTGTTATC
Organism: uncultured Ruminococcus sp.; assembly: GCA_964557825.1. Lineage (GTDB taxonomy): Bacteria > Bacillota > Clostridia > Oscillospirales > Ruminococcaceae > CAG-115. Next base: position 47,856 of record CAZLBL010000001.1, on the reverse strand, counting down.
GTACTTATCGGCGCGCCCTACATAGCAAACTGGGCGGCGCTGATTATGATTGGCGTTATGTTTGCCTTTAATGCAATGGCATTTTTCCTGTATATGAGAGAGTATTACAGAATGTATGAACAAAGGAAGAAAGAAAATGATAACGGCTGATTTTCATGTGCATACCTCTTTTTCAAGCGACAGCGAGGAACGGCTTGAAGCCGCTGTTGCAGCTGCGGCGCAGAAGGGTCTTAAAACTCTGTGTATAACTGAACACATGGATATGGATTATCCCACAGGGGAGTTTGCGCTTGACGCCGCCCGATATCAAAAGGAACTTTTCCGCGTTAAGCAGCTTTATTCCGACAGGATAGAGCTGCTTTTCGGTGTTGAGCTTGGTGTTATGGATTATCTTGCGCCGCAGCTTTATGAGTTTGCTTCCGCCTATCCGTTTGATTTTATTATCGGCTCGTCCCATCTTGTGGACGGAGTTGACCCTTACTATCTGGAATATTTCGACAAATTCGGTGACAGCGAGGGAATACTCAGATACTTCCAAAGCATTTTGGATAACATTTCCGCCTTTGATGATTTTGATGTGTATGGTCACCTTGACTATGTGGTTAGGTACAGCAAGTCAATGACATATAATCCACTGGATTTCTGGGATATGCTTGATGAAATACTTCGGAAGATTATTTCAATGGGCAAGGGCATTGAGCTTAATACCGCAGGTCTGAAGTACGGGCTTGCCTTTGCACACCCGCACCCGCAGGTGCTGAAGCGCTATCGCGAGCTTGGAGGGGAGATAATAACCGTAGGTTCTGACGCTCACACGGGCGCGAATATCGCGTATGATTTTGACAAGGCAGAGGAAATTCTGAAAGCGGCAGGCTTTGCCTATTGTGCGGTTTTCCGCGGCAGAAAGGCGGAATTTGTAAAGCTCTAGTTAGCTGAAAAATCTGCATAGTGTCACAGTGATGGTTGAAATATTTGTTGAAATTGTTCAAAAATCAAGAATTTTCAGAAAAACACTTGTATATTTCGGGCAAATGTGGTAAAATGAAAACAGAGAAAACCGATATCGGATTTCTTCAGCGTATACCGCTATCTAACCACGAGAGGATGATTTGAATGAAAGTAACCATCACAGCAAAAAAACTCAACATTTCTCAGGCGTTCACGGATTATGCAGTGGACAGGCTTAACGCAAAGCTTGACCGCTTCTTCCCCGAAGAGGCTGAAGCTAAGCTTACGCTGGCAGAGCGCCGCGAGCAGATTCTTCTGGAGCTTACTGTGAAATATAACGGTATTATCTACCGTGCGGAGCAGGCGGCAAAGGATAAGAATGACGCGCTTGATGTTACTATCGACCGTATCATTCGCCAGATAAGAAAGCAGAAAACAAAGGTTGAAAAAAGCCTGCGTGCCAATGCGTTTGCAGGTCTTGAGCCTGACGCAGAGGCAGAGGAGAAGGAGTATGAGGTTATCCGCTACAAGACCTTCAGCCTCAGACCTATGACCGTTGACGAGGCTATACTTCAGATGAACCTTTTGGGACATTCGTTCTTTATGTTCAAAAATGCGGAAAGCGGTCTTGTAAACGTTGTTTATTCAAGAGAGGACGGAAATTACGCCGTTCTTGTTCCCGAAAATTGATTGTACGCGCCCCCGCACAAGGCTGCGGGGGTGATTTGTGCTATAAGTTAAGCAGTTTGTGCAAGATGTCTAAATTCGCCACAGGAAATTTGTATAAAATACCGCCCTTGTAATGTAAACGATTTACTGCTATAATAGTGTATAGAGGGAATGTTCTCTCAAAACGAAACTGACGTCCGACAGGGCGCGAAATAAATACCAACGGAGGAAAAACCAATGAACTACGGTCATTTCGACGAACTCAGAAAAGAGTATGTCATCACCCGTCCCGATACACCCTCGGCATGGGCAAACTATCTCGGCGACCCCGAATACGGCGCAATTATTTCCAACAACGCAGGCGGTTACAGCTTTGTAAAGAGCGGTGCTAACGGCCGTGTTATACGCTACCGCTTTAACGGTGTTGCAAACGACACCCCCGGCAGATATGTATACCTGCGCGATACAGAAACAGGCGAATACTGGTCCGCTTCTTGGGCACCTGTATGCAAGCCGCTTGACGAATTCAAGAGCGAATGCCGCCACGGTACAGCTTACACCGTCATCACTTCCGAATACAAGGGCATTAAGTCCGAGGTTACATATTACGTTCCGCAGGGCGCAACCTACGAGGTATGGGCAGCTAAGGTAACCAACACCTCCGACAAGCCCCGTAAGATGGCTGTAACAGGCTATTGCGAATTTGTAAACGACCCCAACTATGAGCAGGATCAGGTAAACCTTCAGTACACACTGTTCATCACACGCACCTACTTCAAGGGCAGCTATATCCACCAGATGCAGAATGAGGTTTACAACCCCAACAGCGGACGCTTCCTCGGCCTTGCAAGAGCAAAGGCTGACGCTTACTGCGGCGACCGTGACGCTTTTGTGGGTTCTTACAGAAGCTACGCTAACCCCAAGGGCATCGAAGAGGGTCTTAAGGGCGACCTCAACTACAACACAAACTCCTGCGGCGCGCTCCAGAGCGACATCGTTCTCCAGCCAGGCGAAACAAAGGAATTGACATACGTTCTCGGCGGACAGAAGACAGAAGCTGAGATAACCGAGATTATCGCAAAGTATGAAAACAGCGGCACTGTTGAGGCTGAACTTTCCGCGCTCAAGAACTACTGGCACGCAAAGCTTGACAACCTTCAGGTTCACACTCCCGACGCTAACTTCAACAACATGGTAAATACATGGAACGCATACAACTGCTTCATCACCTTTATCTGGTCCAGAGCGGCTTCGTTCCAGTACTGCGGTCTGAGAAACGGCTTCGGCTACCGCGATACAGTACAGGATATCCAGGGTATAATCCACCTTGCGCCCGAAATGGCTAAGAAGCAGATTGAGTTCATGCTTTCCGCACAGGTTACAAACGGCGCAGGTTTGCCGCTTGTTAAGTACGACCACAAGGCAGGACAGGAAAATCACCCCGACGAAAACGACGAAAACTCCGTTTACGCAAAGCAGACAGGTCACCCCTCCTACCGCGCAGACGACGCTCTGTGGCTCTTCCCGACGGTGTACAAGTACATCTCCGAAAGTGGCGACAGCGCATTCCTTGACGAGGAAATTCTCTATGCTAACGACGGCGAAAAGGGTACTGTATACGACCACCTCAAGAGAGCTATCGACTTCTCCATGAACCATCTCGGAAATCACGGTATGCCCGCAGGTCTGCACGCAGACTGGAACGACTGCCTGCGCCTCGGCAAGAAGGGCGAGTCCACATTCGTTGCATTCCAGCTTGTTTATGCGGTTAAAATCCTTCGCACCTATGCAGTTGAAAAGAACGATACCGAGTACATCAAGTACCTCGACGAAATCAAGGCTAAGCTTGACACTATCCTCTCCGCTTGCTGGAACGAGGACAGATGGATAAGAGGCTACAAGGAGGACGGCACCGTTATCGGTCAGCGCACCGACCCCGAGGCTTCCATGTGGCTTAATCCGCAGAGCTGGTCCGTTATCTCCGGTTTTGCTACCAAGGAGCAGGGTGAAAAGGCTATGGACAGCGTTGAGCGCGAGCTTAACACTCCCTACGGCGCAATGGTTATGTATCCGCCTTATGTTAAGCACGGCTTTGACGGCGCGCTTATGCAGTGCTTCAACAAATGCACAAAGGAGAACGCGGGTATCTTCTCTCAGCCGCAGGGCTGGCTTATTCTCGCAGAGTCCAAGCTTGGTCACGGCAACCGCGCGTACAAGTACTGGACAGAAGCTGCTCCCGCAACTTACAACGACAACGCAGAACACCGCGTACTCGAGCCGTATGTTTACGGTCAGTTCGTTGAGGGCAAGGACAGTCCGTTTGCAGGCCGTGCGCACGTTCACTGGCTGACAGGTACTGCTTCCACCGTTATGGTTGGTACAACAGAGGGTATCCTCGGTCTTAACCCTGAAACAAAGGGTCTTGTTATCGACCCGTCTATCCCCTCTGAGTGGAAGGAATACACCATGGACAAGACCTTCCGTGGTAAGAAGCTTCACGTTACCGTAAAGAACCCCAACGGCTCTGAGCATGGCGTTAAGTCCGTAACCGTAAACGGCGAAAAGATTGAGGGCAAGCTTATCCTTGACTCCATTCTTAAGACCGAAAACGATGTAATCATCGAGATGTAATGCCGCAGCTGCGGGTGGTTATGCCCCGCAGCGGCAACAGCGCAATATTTCAAGCAGCACCGTATAAATATGGTGCTGCTTTTTTGCGCGTTGGAATATTATTTTATTGATATCGGCAAAAAACGATTACATTTTTTGTTCTGCCGCTATTGACTTTTTGGTATTTATGTTGTATACTATTATTATCTGGCAGCATACGCTTTTTGTGCTGTGAAATTTATACCGATTTTTGGTGGAGGTCTGACAATGAAGTTAAAGAAAAGCTTGTCGGTTATTATATCGGGTGCTGTTGCGTTTGGAACGGCTGCCGCTGCTGCGCAGCTTATTTCGGCTGAAAGCGCGCCCGCTGTCGCTTCGGTTACGCTTGAAGAGTACTGGGGCGGACTTTATAATATAGAAGCGACGCCCGCTTCCGATTTTACATACAGCTATGATGAAAAGCTTGGCGGTATTGTCATTACGGAGTACAATGGCTATGATTCTAATGTAAAGGTTCCCGACACGATTGACGGCTACACCGTTCTGGAGATTGATTTCAGCAATAGCGCAAAGATTATAGAGTCGCTTATCGTTCCCGAAACTGTGGAAGATATCAGTCTGATGAAATATAACGATATAATCAGCAGGCTTAAAACGGCAAAAGCGCCCACCTCCGGCTTCCTTTCCTATGTTGATGAGGAGCTTGGCGGCGTTGTTATCACAAATTACTACGCCAATACACCTATATTAAAGCTGCCCGATACGGTGGAAACCTCCTCGGGTACAATGAATGTTGTCGGTGTTGACTTGTCCACCTGCACCAGTGATATTGATATCATCATTCTGCCCGAAAGCGCACAGGCTATCGACCTTGGCGATTATGCGGACAGATGCGTGAAGATGAGCCAGCTTAACAATGTTAAGCTTGACGGCGAGTACAATGGAATAGGCGTTTCCAGAATGAATATCCCCGCGAAGTGCCTTGAAGGCAAGTATGCTTTCTCCGGCTCGGCGCTGAGAAGCGTTTATATTCCCGCAGAGGTCACCGAAATTCCCGACTGGTCCTTTGGCAAGTGCGAGTGGCTTACAGATGTCGTTATCGCTGGCGATAATATAGATATTGGCGCATATGCGTTCTCCTGCTGTGAGGAGCTTGTCAATATAGATGTTTCGCTTGCTTCAAGTGTTGACGATTGGGCGTTTGGAAGCTGTAAGAACCTTGCCGATATCACCCTTTCCGAAGACCTTACATATATAGGCAATGGCGCGTTCAGCGGCTGCGAAAGCATGACTGTGGCTAATATAGGCTCAGCAGTTAAGTATGTAGGTCAGTATGCGTTTGACGGCTGCGAGTCGCTTACGGCGATAAATGTTGACGAGGGCAATGCAAAGTATGCAAGCGCAGACGGCGTTCTGTTCAACAAGAAGATGACGCTTCTTATGAAGATGCCCGAAAACAGCGCGATTATAGATTATACCGTTCCCGCAGGCGTCAAGGAGATTGATACAGCGGCATTCCGCAACAGCTCCATAAAGTCTATAACTATCCTTTCGGGATTGAATAAAATCGGTTATGAAGCGTTTGTTGACAGCAAGCTTACCTATATCGGTCTGCCCCGCAGTGTAAATGTTGTTGAGCAGAATGCGTTCGGTTCGATATCCATTGGCACAAACAGATATACTAGCGGCAGCGGTGATATGTACAACGGCATTAACACCTCGCTGTTCTGATAACCACAAAATAGCATTTTCAGCACTGACACAAATTACTGCTCCCCCGAAGTCCCATTCGGGGGAGTTATTACGGAGGTAACCATGAAGGTATTGCTTTATTCCGAGGCCATGCGCCTTATCAAAATATCGGGACTTGGGCGCGCCATAAGACATCAGAAAAGGGCACTTGAACACTGCGGAACAAGCTTTACCGATGACCCATCGGACAATACCTACGATATTGTGCATATCAATACGCTTGGACCTAAGTCAAAGCATCTTGCAAAAAAAGCAAAGAAGGCAGGAAAAACTGTTGTGTATCATGCGCATTCAACGCAGGAGGATTTCCGCAATTCGTTTACAGGCTCAAATTTAGTGGCAGGACCGTATAAGAAGTGGATATGCTCATGCTACAAGCGCGGCGATGTTATAATCACCCCGACCGAGTATTCAAAGCGTCTGCTTATGGGTTATGGCCTGGATAAGCCGATTTACGCCGTGTCAAACGGTATTGATTTGGAGTTTTATGCTGCCAAAGAGGGCGATAGGGAGGCTTTTCGCGAGAAATATGGCTTTTCTGCGCAGGATAAGGTTGTTGTATCGGTAGGTCTTTACTTTGAGCGCAAGGGAATACTGGATTTTGTAAAGCTTGCGCAGGAAATGCCCGACCACAAATTTATATGGTTTGGAAAAACACCGCTGATAAGCGTTCCGCGAAAGGTTCGCAAGGCTGTTAAAACAAAGCTGCCAAATCTGATTTTCGCGGGTTATGTTTCTCCCGATGAACTTAAAAAAGCATATGCGGGCGCAGATGTGTACATATTTCCGACTTATGAGGAAACAGAGGGCATTGTTCTGCTGGAGGCGCTTGCAAGCCGCGCAAACGTAATTGTCCGCGATATCCCCGTGTTTGATTGGCTGACCGATGGCAAGAATTGCTATATGGCAAATGATGTTGAGGATTTTGTACAGAAAATCAGGGGCATCACCTCGGGAGAGCTTACATCGCTTAAGGACGAGGGCTATAAGGCGGTTGAGGATAAGGATATCCGCAGAATTGGCGAGCAGCTTCTGGAGGTATACGCAGCGGCGAGCGGGAAAAAATTTCAAAAAAGCTGATTGCCTATTGACACGGCGTATATAGTATGATATAATAAAAAAGTAATAAAACCTTATCAAGAGTGGCTTCTGGTCGAAAGACGGGGGACTGGTCCCTATGAAGCCCGGCAACCTATTCTCCGGAAAAAGGTGCTACTTCCTGCGGCGTAAGCCGAAAGATGAGGAGTGTATAACGCAAGTTTACGCACTCCACGGAGTGCGTTTTTGTTTTGTTGGGGGATTTTATTTCCCCCACAAGAAAGGAAAGGGACATTATGGCAAAGAAATTTTTATTTACATCTGAAAGCGTAACAGAGGGTCACCCCGACAAAATTTGTGACAATATTTCTGACGCGGTTCTTGACGCAATACTGGCGCAGGACCCAATGGGCAGAGTTGCTTGCGAAACCTGCACAACCACCGGCATGGTAATGGTAATGGGCGAAATTACCACCACGGCGCAGATTGATATTCCCGCAATTGTACGCGATACCGTGCGCGAGATTGGCTATGACAACTCGGAGTACGGTTTTGACTGCAACACCTGCGCCGTGCTTACAACGATAGACAAGCAGTCCCCCGATATCGCAATGGGCGTAAATAACGCGCTTGAGGGCAGAGAGCAGAACCTTGGCGATACGGGCGCAGGCGACCAGGGCATGATGTTTGGCTATGCCTGCAGCGAAACTCCTGAGCTTATGCCGCTGCCGATAAGCCTTGCGCAGAAGCTTGCAAGAAAGCTGACCGAGGTTCGCAAAAGCGGCGAGCTGCCCTATCTGCTTCCCGATGGCAAAACGCAGGTTACGGTTGAGTATATCGACAACAAGCCCGTCCGCGTTGACGCGGTGGTTGTTTCCTCGCAGCACAAGGCTTATGCAACGCTTGAGCAGATACGCGCAGATGTAATCGAAAAGGTAATAAAGACTACCGTTCCCGCAGAGCTGCTTGATGAAAACACCAAGTACTTTGTAAACCCCACAGGACGGTTTGTTGTGGGCGGACCTCAGGGCGACAGCGGACTTACGGGCAGAAAGATAATTGTGGATACTTACGGCGGCTGTGCGCGCCATGGCGGCGGTGCGTTCAGCGGCAAGGACCCCACAAAGGTTGACCGTTCCGCAGCATACATGGCAAGATATGCCGCAAAAAATATCGTTGCCGCAGGACTTGCAGAGCGCGCAGAGCTTGAAGTGGCATACGCAATCGGCGTGGCTAAGCCTGTTTCTATAATGGTGGATACATTCGGCACAGGAAAGTACAGCGATGAACAGATTGCTGCCGCAGTTGCAAAGGTGTTTGATTTCCGTCCCGCCGCTATAATCAGCATACTTGAACTTCGCAAGCCGCAGTACCGCAAGCTTGCCGCATACGGCCACATGGGACGCGAGGATTTGGGCGTTGCTTGGGAGCGCACCGATAAAACAGAGGCGCTTATAGCTGCGCTGAAGTGATTAGGGAAGTACCTGCACAAATTTGCACGGATTTATAGATGTAAAAAGCGAGGCTATGGCTTCGCTTTTTGCTTTGGTGTGGTTTGCAATTTGTTATGTTATCCAAAAAAAACAAAAAAATATGGAAGATTTTTAGAAAATGCGCAATTTCACTTGATTTATTTTGTTGAATATAGTATAATGTAATAAGAACTATTCTGCCATATCATGCGTTTGGCTGCATTGGCTTTGAAATATTGACACAAAAGGATTTGATGCTTTGTTTTTTGGAAACAAGATTATAAAGGTTGAGATCCTGGACAGAAACGGTATCACTGCGGTTACATCGGATAAGGGTTTTGTGTTCCCCAAGAACATTGAAAGTGCTGACGATAGTATTCTGATAATCAAAGGTACAGGCATGCGGGAGTTCCCAAGGGACGAAAGGGTTCACGTTATAGCCACAACCAAGGCGGGCGACCGTATCAAATATCCGGGAGTAGTCACCGTATCTCTTGATGCGCAGCTTAATGTGCGTATCCTCAAAACCCGCGACACAGAGGTACTGGAGGAGCGGCGCAGATACTTCAAAATCAAGGTGGAGGAACACGGGCGCGTGCTGTTTTTGGTGCGCGATGATGAAACCGTCCGCTTTGACGAGCCGATACCGATTGAGATACAGGATATCAACATAGGCGGCGTTTTTATAACAAGCAGCGATTATGTTTTTCAGGAGGAAGATGTAATCTGCCTTGATATAGACCTGTTTGTGGATTATCGGCTTAATGCTGTGGCTGCTATTCTTCGTGTGCAGAAAAATGCTGACGGCAGCATAAAGGGTTATGGCTGCCAGTTTCAGGGGCTTACCGCCTCACAGGAGGATTATATCGGAAAGTACATCTACAAAATCCAGTTTGCACAGCGTCAGAAGGAAATGGCGCGTGATTTGGATTATTGATAAAGCTTACATTCGGCAAAAATATACTTAACCAGGGGGATTAGTTAAAGATGAATAATGCAAAGCTGAAGGTCGTTCTTACGGCGATACTGCTGGTTTTCGCTATCGTGCCTGCGCTTGTCGTGGGTGCAGTGGGAACGTTCTCATTCCTCGGACATGAGGCTTCCGTAAAGACCGATACTCTTTCTGCAGTATCAAAGTCAAAGGCGGTTGCGCTTGACCAGCTGTTTTCCTACTACACAAGCACTGTTTCAACGCTTGCCAAGACAGAGGTAGTGATAGAAGCCGCAAATGGCGGTACTGACGCGGATTCCGTGCTTAAGTCCGTGGTTGACACCGATAAGGACTTTGTGGACCTCATGATTGTCGCTACTGACGGCGATATTATTGCTTCCGCAAAGGGCAATACAGGTCTTAAGTTTGAGCATTTCAGCGACACGGGACTTGCTTCCGTTTCCGGAGCGCTTACTTGGAACAACTACGGCAGCGCTGACGCATTCTATGTTGCCAAGGATATTTATGACAACACCGCAAAGTGCGGCTATGCAATCGCCATTGTTTCCCTCGGTGCTGACAGCAACATTGCAGCTGCACTCTCAGGAGAGTTCCTTGACGGCGGCCATATGGTTTTGTTTGATGAGAGCGGTAAAACCGTAAATTTTGGAAACGATATGTCTGTTAAAAATGATGTGTCTGTCAGCAGTGCGCTTGCAGATATGCGTTCGCGTACATCGTCTGATGGTTCCGCTGCAAGTCAGAATGTTATAACAGGCAGCTTCGGCGAGTATACATACGCCTGCGGCGCACTTCCGGGCGTTGGCGCGTGGAGATGGGCAGGTCTTGTAAAGACGGGCACATTCACTTCGTATTCGGCTATGTCGGTAATTATCGGCTGGGGCGTTGTGCTTGCGGCTTGTGCTGTGGCTTCGTTCTGTGCATGGTTTATCATCAACAGATTTATAAACCAGATGCAGGATATGCTGCGCACCATGGACGCTATTTCCGAAGAAGATAACGGCTACAAGATAAGATTTACCTCAAAGAACGGCAACAGCGAGCTTGCACGCATCAAGGAATCCTTCAACGATATGCTTGATGAGGTTATGATGAGCGAGGAGCGTCACCGCACCATTGCTGAGCTGTCCGACAATATGCTTTTCGAGTGGGATTTCCACAAGGAGAGTATGTATGTTTCCCAGAACGCCCACGCTAAGTTCAACATAGATACAGACGGCGCAACGCTTTCCAACGGCAGATTTATAGACGCGCTTATGCCTGCTGAGGACGCTGAAAAGTACAAGAGGGATATCAGCCAGCTTCTCAGGGATAAGAACGGTTACAGCTCCGAGTATCAGCTTAAGGCAAAATCCGGCACGGTAATTTGGGTGTCGCTGCGTGCTGTTTGTATTACAGACCGTCTTGGCGAGCCGCTGAGAGTTATCGGCGTTATGACCGATATTGATAACGAAAAGAAGATGGAACTTCAGCTTTCTGAGCGCGCAAGCTTTGACTTCCTTTCACAGCTTTATAACAGAAATACCTTTACAAGAAACCTTGTATCTGAGCTTGAGCGCCGCGGCGCCAACAAGCTTGCCCTGCTGTTTATTGACGTTGACGACTTTAAGTTTATCAACGACAGATATGGTCACACAATCGGTGATGAGGTTATCAAGTATGTTGCCGATACTATCCGCCTTAAGGTTGATAACAAGGGTGGCTTTGCAGGACGCTTCGGCGGTGATGAGTTTGTTCTGTGCTTTACAGACCAGGAGGATATAGAGAATATCGAGAATATCTCAATGGATATCATCAACGAGTTGTACAGCGGTTATACAACCTCGGACGGAAGCATGACAATCAACGTAAAGGCAAGTATAGGCATTGCGCTTTGCCCCGAGCATTCAGAGGATTGCACCGAGCTGCTTGCATTCTCCGATACTGCTATGTACTTCGTTAAGAAGAACGGTAAAACCAATTACCATATGTACTGCCCCGAGGATACGGAGTCTGGCGAATACATCGACCCCGAATTCTAATTGCACAATAAATATCACACATAGGGCGGACAGAAATTGTGCGCCCTATGATATCTTTGGAGGTGGAAAGCTTTGGCAAAGGTTATTGCTATTACCAATCAAAAAGGCGGCGTTGGAAAAACCACCACCTGCTGCGGGCTTTGCGGCGGGCTTGTAAAAAAGGGTTACAAGGTGCTTGCAATCGACCTTGACCCACAAGGCAATCTCGGCTTCAGTCTTGGAACTGAGGCAGAGGATAATTTTACGGCATATGACATTTTTAAGGGAAACTGCGAAATTACAGACGCGATAATCAAGGGTGAGGTGTGCGATGTTATACCGTCCAATATACTGCTTTCGGGTGTTGAGCTTGAGCTTACAGGCGTTGGCAGGGAGTATATTCTGCGCGAACAGCTTGATGAAATCAAGGACAGGTACGATTATATAATCCTTGATACGCCGCCTGCGCTGTCGGTGCTTACAATCAACGCCTACACCGCGTCGGACGATTTGGTAATCCCCATGCTTTGCGAGATACTCAGCCTGCAGGGCATTGCGCAGCTTAAGCAGACGATTTTTGCGGTGCAGCGGTATTATAACAAAAATCTGCGCGTCCGCGGCATATTGCTTAACAAGTATAATTCCCGCCTTATGCTGACGCGGGAGGTTGAGGAGCTTGCTGCAATGATAGCGGAGCAGCTTGATACAGAGATATTCAAAACGCGGATAAGCACCAGCGTATGTATTGCCGAAGCGCCTGCCCACGGCGAGTCGGTTATAACATATTCGCCAAAATCCAAGGCAACCAAGGAGTTTGTTGCACTGGTGGACGAGATTGTCGGCTCTAAGGCTAAAAAGGTCGGAGAAAGCAGCAAATGAGTGCTGAAAAAACACGAAAGAAAAAACAACCCGCAGCGGAAATTCCGCAGGAACATCAAGCCGCAGGAAGTGTCAAGGCAGGCGGAAAGGCGGCTGTTGGCAGTGCGGCAAAGCAGTCCGTTAAAAAGCGCAGCGCGCATAAAGAGTGCAGCAGCGGTGAGCAAAGCAGCAAAACCCCGCAGGTTATGCGCCTTGTTGAGCAGCGCAGCGATATGGTAAATCCCACCATACTGGCGGGAAAGAGCAGCATTCCGCGCAGGCTGAGGGGGCTTGAGCCGCTTACAAAGATTATGAAGCGTGACGTTGAAACGGTGCTTGGCACCAGCGAGGAAACGGAAACCTTCAACCTGACCGCGCTTGTGATTGACGACCAAGCGGCGCAGATTTTGCGGCGGTTTAATGCCTGTGATTGCGAAATATGCATAGAGCGGCTGTCGCAGCTTACGGCTGAAAGTATTCCTGCGCGCTTTGTAAAGCTGAAAAGGCGCTCGGTGGAGCAAAGAACTTCCGAGGTGGAGCAGCTTAAAGAGCCGCTTAAACGGGCGGTTACATCGCATATGATACGGCTTGTAATGCAGAATAAAAAGCGCAGCTTCCACGATATATAAACTAATCTCCGCAAGGCTTTTTCGACGTTCTTAAATCCCCGATTTTTCGGGGATTTAATTTTTGAAAAAATCCATTTTGCGCTATTGACAAAACAAGGCTGATGATGTATAATTACTGAAGTTTGTTTTCAGCGAGGTGCAAAATGTCAATAAAGGATAATCCCCGCCACACCATACTTGCAAGCTATGGCGGCTACATAACACAGGCGATAGTCAATAATTTCATGCCGCTGCTTTTCATAATTTTCCGTGACAGCTTCGGTATTCCGCTGGAGCAGCTTACGCTGCTTATAACCATCAATTTCCTTATACAGCTTGCGGTGGATTTTCTTGCCGCAAAGTATGTGGATAAAATAGGCTGGCGCAGATGTATAGTTGCCGCGCACATTTTTGCCGCCGCAGGTCTTGCGGGACTTTCGCTGCTGCCGCATATCATGCCGCCGTTTGCGGGGCTTATTGTATGCGTGGTTTTTTATGCAGTCGGCGGCGGACTTATCGAGGTTATGGTAAGTCCTCTTGTTGAGGCTTGTCCTACCGATAACAAGGCGGGCGTTATGAGCCTGCTGCACTCGTTCTATTGCTGGGGAACAGTGGGGGTAATTGCAATTTCCACGCTGTTTCTGTATTTTTTCGGCAAGGAGAGCTGGGGTATACTTGCGCTGCTGTGGGCGCTTTTTCCTCTTGCGGTGGGAGTATATTTCACACAAGTTCCGATATATACACTGGTTGAGGAGGGCGAGGAGCTGTCTATCCGCAAACTTTGCTCCATGAAGCTTTTCTGGATTTTCATTCTGCTTATGTTTGCCGCAGGCGCAAGCGAGCAGGCAATGAGTCAATGGGCTTCGGCATTTGCGGAAAGCGGTCTTGGCATATCAAAAACAATGGGCGATTTGCTAGGGCCCTGCGTTTTCTCGGTACTTATGGGCAGCGCAAGACTGTTTTACGGAAAGATGAGCCACAAAATCAATCTGACGGTGTTCCTTTTTGGCAGCAGCGGGCTGTGCATTGTTTCGTATCTGCTTGCTTCGCTTTCGGGAAATCCTGTGCTTGCGTTGGTCGGCTGCGGCTTGTGCGGGCTTTCGGTTGGCATAATGTGGCCAAGTGTTTACAGCGTTGCTTCGGCTTCCATACCAAAGGGTGGAGCGGCGCTGTTTGCACTGCTTGCGCTGTCGGGAGATTTAGGCTGCTCCGGCGGGCCTACGATAGTGGGACTTGTTTCCGGCGCTATGGGCGGAAACCTCAAGGGCGGTCTAGTGCTTGGCATAATATTCCCTTTGCTGATGATAGCAGGAATAATGCTGAAATCCGCTGCAGATAAACACAGACAGTAAGCGCGCAGATAAAAATAATATCATATCGCCCCCGAAGGCCGTTGGCGCTTTCGGGGGCGATGGTTATTCTGATAAAATCAAGGTATGTATGTGCTGCCGGACAGTGCGGATTAAAAGCGGTTAAGGCGTTTCAATATAGCCTCAACCAGCGAGTCTTTCCGTTGCAGATATTCATAATATGGCAGGTCGGAGTTTTTGATATTGGTTCGGTTGTACATCTGCGCGATATTGTAATCGCCATTAAGAAAGCTGCGAAATCTCACCAATCTTTCCCATGCCGAACTACGCCTGTCCACCACAAAGAACTGATAATAGCGTATTCCGTCGTTTTCAAGGCAGAACAGCGTTGTCTGAGGTATCACTGTCTTGGCTTTTACATAACCGTGTCTTGAAAACCAACCGCAAACGCGCTTGATATCCTCGGGGCATTCCACGCCTACCACGATATCAATTACGGGGTTTGACATTATTGACGCTACTGCGGTGCTTCCAACGTGCTGCAGCTCTACATTGTATCTGCGCAAATCCTTTTCAAGCTGCCAGATTTTCTGCGCCGCCATGATAATCCATTCATCGTCATGTTCGCAAAGCTTCACCGTTTCGCGTGGTGCGCCAAATATCATTTTTTAGGCTGCTGCGGCTGAGCCTGCTGTTTAGCGGGCGCTGTTATATCTGCGCCGCTGCTGAGCGTTCTGCGCATTACACGCAGATTGTTGATATCCTTGGCAAGCAGTTCTTCAACCCTGCCAAGCATTTTGTCGGTAAATTCGTTGGTAGATGTGCGTATAAGGTTGGAGCGCGCCTGTGCGTTGCTTATCTCCTCGGTAGCGCGCTTACGCGCCTCCTTCATGATGGCGTTCTGGTCAAGCAGCTCGTTTCTGCGCTGCTCTGCCTTGCGGATAATATCCTCCGCCTCGCGCTTTGCGTCGGAAATAATGCGGTTTTTGTCCGAAACTACATTCTGCGCCTGCTGTATTTCCTTCGGCAGCACAAGGCGCATTTCGGTTGCAATTTCGTCTATCTGTGCAACGTCCACCATGCTTTTCTTGGACAGCGGAACGGGAGTGGCTTTTCTTACCACCTCGTCAAGCATTGAGATAAGGTCTAAAAGGCTGTAATCCATTGTTAAAATTCCGTCCTTTCCGTCAATTATTATTCTTTTCGGCTGCTTTTCTTGCGGCTGTAAAATCCTTATATAGCTTCTGTGAAATCTCCTCGTGAATGCATTCGGGCAGGTATTTGCTTACATCTCCGCCGAACATCGCGACTTGTTTTACCATGCTTGAGGAAATAAAGGTGGTGTTTTGGCTTGCGGGGATAAACACTGTTTCCGCCCTTGGGTTAAGGTCCTTGTTCGTGTGCGCCTGCTGAAATTCCGATTCAAAATCGGTGGTTGCGCGTAAGCCTTTTACTATAACGTCAACATCATCGCGCGTGTTGAAATAATCGGCAAGCAGTCCGTCAAAGCTTGCAACCTCAATATTGGGAAGATGCTCCGTTGCGCGCCTTAAAAGACGGCAGCGCTCAGGAATGGTAAACGAGTAGGTCTTCATGGGGTTGATAAGCACCACCACGATAAGCTTGTCAAACATCTTTGAGGCGCGTGTTATAATATCGAGATGCCCGTTTGTCACGGGGTCAAAGCTGCCGGGATAAATAGCGGTTTTCATAAAATATATCAGTCCTTTCGCCGTTATTCCTCGTTCCGCTCTTTCGGGCGATATACAGTAACCGAGGTGCGCGAGTGCTTCAACACCTTTGCTATTTCAAACCTGCCAAGCTCATGCGGCAGGGTGAGCTCCTTTTCATGCTCGCATATAATAATGCCGCTGTCGGACATTTTTCCTTCAAGGTGGGGAAGCGCTTTGTTTAGTATCTTAAGGTTATACGGCGGGTCGAGTATTGCAATATCAAACACCGCCTGCGTGCTTTTAAGGAATGCCGTAAACGGTATATTGACAACGTACGCCCTGTCCTCAAGATGGGTGTGCGCAAGATTTTGCCTTACCGCCTTTATGGAGGCTGCGGCGGAGTCTACAAAATATGCTTCCTTTGCGCCGCGGCTGAGTGCCTCAATTCCAAGCTGTCCGCTGCCCGCGAACAAATCAAGCACCGTGCGCCCCTCTATTTCAAACTGAATGGCGGAAAAGATAGCCTCCTTAACGCCGTCGGTGGTGGGTCTTACTAACTCCGTACCCTCAACGGTGACAAGCTTGCTGCCCCTCGCCGAGCCTGTTATAACTCTCATTAAAATCTCTCCTGAATAAAATTGTACAGCTCCTGCGCCTTTTCCGCGCTTATTTTAGCCGTTATGCGAAGCTGCTCTGTGGTTGCTTCCTTAAGTCCCTGCTTTGTGCGGAACTCCTTAAGCAGCGCCCTTGCCTTTGCTTCGCCTATGCCTTTAACCTCGGTAAGCTCAAGCCCGTATGTTTTCTGCTTATGCCTTACGCGCTGAAAGGATATGGAATAGCGGTGAACCTCGTCCTGGATATTAGTCAGCAGCTTGAACAGCGCCTTGTTTGCGCTTACCGATATCTCGCCGCCGTCCTTTGCAATGGCGCGGGTGCGGTGCTTGCTGTCCTTTACAAGTCCAAACAGCGGAACGTCCACACCAAGCTCGTCCAGAACCTGTCTTACAGCCGCCACATGACCCTTGCCGCCGTCAAGCAGTATAAGGTCGGGCAGCGGCGAAAAGCTTTCATCGCCGTCAAGATAGCGCTGAAGCCTGCGGCGCAGCACCTCCTGCATACACGCGTAGTCGTCAATGCCCACAACCTCTTTAATGCCGAAGCGGCGATAGCCCGCTTTGAACGGTCTGCCGTTGCGGTATACAATCATGCCGCCAACGCGTCCCGTTTCGCCAAAGTTTGATATATCGTAGCTTTCAATGCACAGCGGGATTTTTTCAAGTCCCAGCAGATTTTTCAAATCCTCAAGGGAGTTTATTTCCTTTGCGGTTCTTCCCACCTTAAGCGCCAAATATTCGCTTGCATTGCTTTTGGCAAGAACCACCTGCGCCAATCCCTCGCCGCGCTGCGGAACAACAAATTTAACCGCATGGTTTGCCTTGTCGCGCAGAAGCTGGGTAACAATTTCCATATCCTCAAACGGCTCGTCAATGTAAATTTCCTTTGGGATATCCTCGCGGTCGGGATAGTAGCCAAGCAGGAAGTCGCGCCGCATTGCGGCGGAGTCATACTCGTCGCCGATAAAGAAATTCTCCTTGTCTATCAGTCTGCCGCCGCGGTATTTCACTACCGCAACGCTTGCAAGGCTGATATTCTGCGCAAGCGCGACAATATCGTAATCGTCTGTCTTGTAGTCGAATATCTTTTGGGAATTATGCAGCCGCGCAATTGCCTGTATTCTGTCGCGCAGCTTTGCCGCCTTTTCAAATTCCAGATTTTCTGCGGCTTCTTCCATCTCGGCGCGAAGCTGTTCTGCGGATTTTCGGCTGCCGTCTTTAAGGTATTGCAAAGCCTCGTCCACTATTTTTTTATATTCCTCGGAGGAAATTTTCCCCCTGCAAACGCCCATGCACTTTTTAATGTGCATATTAAGGCAGGGGCGCTCCTTGCCGAAATCCATCGGGAAGCTTTTGCGGCAGGTTGGCAGCATGAATATTGTGTTGGCTTCCTCTACCGCCTGTTTTACGGTGAAGCCGCTTGTAAACGGGCCGAGATAATCCGCGTTTTTGTCGGCGGTATTCAGCGCGTAGGTTATTCTTGGATATGCGCCGTGGGAAATTTTGATGTAATTATATCCCTTGTCGTCCTTCAGCAGGATATTGTATTTAGGCTGATGAAGCTTTATAAGGCTGCATTCCAGTACAAGCGCGTCAAGCTCGCTTGGGCAGATTATAAAGTCAAAATCATGGATATTGCTTACGAGCTTGATGGTTTTGGCGTTATGGCTGCCATCGCTGCGGAAGTATGATGTAACACGGTTTTTCAGCGCCTTTGCCTTGCCGACATAGATTATTTTATCGGTTTTGTCCTTCATAAGATAAACCCCGGGCTTCAGCGGAAGCCTGTTTGCTTTATCTCTTAAATAGTCCAGTCGTTCGTTCATGAGCCACTCCCTGCTGCGCAAGATATCAATATACATTTTATATTGTACCACTTTTTGTTCCGAATTACAAGTACCGCGCGAAATAATTTTGCTTCTTTACAAAACGGCGCGGTTGTGGTATACTTTAGGTATGATCGGCATGGGGGTGAAGTCTTGGCTGTAACAGAAAAAGCTGCATTGCGGCGGGTGCTTTGCGCGGCGCGTAAGATATATTGTGTGCTTGCAGATGGCACTGCCGAAAACGGCGCCGATATGCTTGACAGCATTTCTGCTGCGCTGTCGCATTGTCTTAATGAGCGCAAGCCGCTGTCCCGCTGTCTTGGTCAGCTTAAAAGGGAACTTAAGCGCGCCGACCGCGAGCTTTACCGCACCATAAAGCCGTGCTTCTCACGGCTTACGCCCGCTATGGATTATGACTTTAACAAGGCGGTTAAGCACATTCCTGCGATAATTTACGGCAATGATATGATATGCGCAAAGCTTGCCGGCGGCGAGAAAAACAAGGCGCGCTCCATGGCGGACGCTATGAAAAGCTATCCCGGGTTTCTTTTCGGGGAGTTTGAAGCGCTGACGGACGCGCAGTTTTACGACCTTGTCTTTGGCTTTTACCCAAAATTGTATGAAGAACCGTTTATGGAGGAAATGCAGGGGCTGTTTAAGGGATAAGAAAACCCGCCGTGAAAGGCGGGTTTTGTGCGTCTGGGGGTTTTATCCGTTGGGGGCTTTGTAGAAGTTGCCTATATAATTGGATTAGGAGCGTATTAATATCCAACCGCAGTTACTCCGTATATTGCTTGTTCATGCGTGAAGCCATCAAACTCTAACTGTTGAATAAGCTTATCTCGCGAAAAAGACATAAGATCAAGATAGCTTTTTGCTTTTTTCGCAGCCTGTTCGTTCCAATCCGCACCGCAGTTGTCGGCGGCTTTTACAGCCTGTTCATGAGAAAATCCTTCAAACTCCAGTTGCTGAACAAGTCCGTCATGTGAAAATGCCATAAGGTTCAAATAACTCTTTGCCTTTTGGGTTGCTTGATCATCTTCGTTAATTCCAGCTTTATCTGCACCATAAACTGCCTGCTCATGTGTAAAGCCTTCGAATTCTAACTGCTCAATAATGCCTTCGCGCGAAAAAGACATAAGCTCAAGATAGCTTTTTGCTTTTTTCGTAGCTTGCTCGTTCCAATCTGCACCGCAATTATCTACGCCATATTCCGCTTCTGTATCAGAAAATCCCTCAAATTTGAGCTGCTCTATCAATCCGCTTCTTGAAAATGCCATAAAGTCAAGATAACTTTGTGCTTTTTTTAATGCATTCTGTTCTCCGATGGTTGCGGTGATCGCATTTACAGGATTTGCGGCAGTCGTGCTTGCGGTAAACTCGCTATCTTCTTTCTTGGAAGTGCTTGATTCTTCTTCTGGAATACTTGTTTCTTTCTCGGGAGAATTTACATCTTCCTTAACATTGTTTGTCTTATCTTCGGAGCCGCTTGCTTTATCCTCAGACATAGCTGAGGTATTACTTGAAGTTGTGGTGTCACTACCAACTGAGCTTACGTCCGAAGAATTTGTCTTGTTCTCACAAGCAGAAAGTGTGCTTGTCAGCATAACTGCAGCAAGAATGAATGCAATTTTGGTTTTCTTCATAATTTTTCACCTTTCTACATTTTTTTGGTATTTGATATAACTATTTTACACCAAAAACCTCGGTATGTCAATACAAAAATATCCAAAAAAATTAGTCGGAATATATTGCACAAGGTTTTATGCGCCGCGCCCGCCTGCCCTAAATTTTTTGCCCCTTGCGGCTTATTCCCTATTGACAATATCGCAAAACTGCTTTATAATAAATGTGTATGCGTAAGCGTAAAAAAAGGCGCGGCAGACAGCCGCGTGCAATAAATCAAAAATGAAAATCGAGGACAACTATTATGAAATGGACAGGCTTAAATGACCTCCGCGAAAGCTATCTGAAATTCTTTGAAAGCAAGGGACACCTGCGTTTGGCGAGCTTTCCGCTTGTGCCGCAGGGGGATAATTCCATTCTGCTGATAAATGCCGGCATGACTCCGCTCAAAAAGTACTTTCAGGGCATTGAAGAACCGCCCCGTCACCGCGTTACAACCTGCCAGAAGTGCATTCGCACTCCCGATATCGAGAACGTAGGCAAGACCGCGCGCCACGGCACTTATTTTGAAATGCTGGGTAACTTCTCCTTTGGTGATTACTTTAAGCATGAAGCTATCGCTTGGGCATGGGAGTTCCTTACAAAGACGCTCGAAATCCCTGAGGACAGGCTGTGGGTTACCATCTACGAGCAGGACGACGAGGCAGGCGATATCTGGGCGAACGAGGTAGGCGTTCCGCGTGAGCGTATAATCAAGCTTGGCAAAAAGGACAACTTCTGGGAGCATGGCAGCGGCCCTTGCGGTCCCTGCTCCGAAATCCACTATGACCGCGGCGAGAAGTACGGCAAGTTTGACCATATCGGACAGGATAACTTTGAGGAAGTCGGCGACTGCGACCGTATCATCGAAATCTGGAACAACGTATTCACCCAGTTCGACAACGACGGCAAGGGCAATTATACCCAGCTTGCCACAAAGAATATCGACACAGGCATGGGTCTTGAAAGACTTGCCTGCGTAATGCAGGACGTTGACAACCTTTTTGAGGTTGACACTGTTCAGAACATCATGAAAAAGATTTGCTCCATCATCGGGGTTGAGTACAAGGCTGACGCAAAGAAGGATATCTCTATCCGCGTTATAACCGACCATATCCGTTCCACCACCTTTATGGTAGGCGATGGTGTTCTTCCCTCAAATGAGGGTCGCGGTTATGTTCTGCGCAGGCTTCTCCGCCGCGCGGCAAGACACGGCAGAATGCTTGGCTATAACAACTCGTTCCTTTATGAGGTTTGCGATACGGTTATTGACGAGAACCTTTCCGCATACCCTGAGCTTGCAGAGAAGCGCGCTTACATCAAAAAGGTAATAAAGACCGAGGAAGAAAGCTTTGCAAAGACTATCGACAAAGGCACGGAGATACTTTCCGAGATGATTGACGCGCTGCTTGCAAAGGGTGAAAAGACCCTCTGCGGCGAGGACGTATTCAAGCTTCACGACACTTACGGCTTCCCGCTTGACCTTACAAAGGAAATTCTTGAGGAAAAGGGTCTTTGCGCAGACGAGGACGGCTTCCACGAGTGCATGAAAATCCAGAAAGAAACTGCCCGCAAAAACAAGAAGCTTGGCGGCGGCTGGGATAACGCGAAAAACTCCGCGCTTGACGCTTACAAGACAAATTTCGTTGGCTATACCACGCTTGAAAGCAAGACAAAGCTGCTTGCGATCGTTAAGGACGGCGAGCCTGCGGAGCTTTGCGGCGAGGGTGACGAGGTTTCCGTAATAATTGAAAACACGCCTTTCTATGCTGAAATGGGCGGCCAGGTAGGCGATTGCGGAACAATAACAAACGGCTCCTCTGTTATCGAGATTGCAGACACACAGAAGCTTACCAACGGCGCGTTTATTTCCAATGGTAAGGTAATCAGCGGCGGCTTTGCAGCAGGCGACGAGGTTACGGCTAAGGTTTACGCGGAAAAGCGCGCCGCAACCGAGCGTAATCATACCTCCGCGCATATTCTTCAGGCGGCTTTGAGAGAGGTTCTCGGCGACCACGTTCACCAGAGCGGCTCTTATGTTGACCCGTACCAGTGCCGCTTCGACTTCAGCCACTTCAGCGCAATGACCGCCGAGGAAATTCAGCGTGTTGAGGATTATGTAAATAATATAATCATGGCGGCTGTTCCTGTTGTTACAGAGGAGCTTCCCATTGAGGAAGCCAAGAAGAAGGGCGCAATGGCGCTGTTTGGCGAGAAATACGGCGATGTTGTACGCGTTGTTTCTGTGGGAGATTATTCAACTGAATTCTGCGGCGGCACGCATCTTAAAAATTCCGCGCAGGCAGGGCTGTTCAAGATAGTTTCTGAAACCTCTGTTGCAAGCGGCGTAAGAAGAATTGAGGCGGTTACGGGCGCAAATGTGCTTTCTCTGCTTAACAGCTACAAGGATATCACCGCCAAGGCTGCCGAAACGCTGAAAATCGCCAACACCAACGAGCTTGTAAAGCGCTGCGAAAGCGTTATGGCAGAGCTTCGTGAAAAGGATAAAAAGCTTGAAGCCATGCAGCAGGCTGCCGCAAACGCGCAGATGGGCAAGCTTGGCGACAACTGTGCCGACATAAACGGCGTTAAGATAATTACAGCCGCACTTGACGGTACAGGCGCTGACGGCCTTAGAAAAATCGGCGACAGCCTTGCCGATAAGTATGACTGCTTTGTTGCGCTTCTTGCGGGAACAGCGGACGGAAAGAGCAGTATTCTGTGCAAGTGCAGCAAATCTGCTGTTGAAAAGGGCGCAAACGCCGGCACGCTTGTGCGCGAAATCGCTGCTGTTGCAGGCGGCAAGGGCGGTGGAAAGCCCGATCAGGCTATGGCGGGTATCCCCGACAGCGGCAAAATTGCGGAGGCTCTTGCGGCAGCAGAGAGCATTGCCGCAAAGTATATCAAGTAACCGGAGCGTTAATGTGAACACGCTATAATCAATATCTGCAATGCGGTCTTTGGATAAATGCTTCAAAGACCGTGTTGTGTAATTCACAGGAGGAAATAAAAATGGAAAACTGCTTATTCTGCAAAATCATTGCGGGCGAAATTCCCTCAACAAAGGTTTATGAGGACGACAAGTGCCTTGCGTTCCGCGATATCGCGCCCATGGCGCCCGTGCATATTCTTGTAATTCCAAAGCAGCATATCGGCGGCGTGGACGAAATTACCGCCGACAACGCGGATATTGTGGCGCACATTTTCTCTGTTATCCCGCAGATTGCGCGCGCCGAGAAGCTTGAAAACGGCTATCGCGTTGTATCAAATATCGGTGAGGACGGCGGTCAGACTGTAAGACACCTGCACTTCCATATCCTCGGCGGCAGAAAGCTTTCAACGGAAATGGCATAATGGCGAGAATAGAAGAGCCGCGCCTTAAGGCAGACCTTAAAGCGGGACAGCTTGCGCGCGTGTATTTCCTTTATGGCGAGGAGCATTTTCTTGTAAAGACATACGAAAGCAAGATTGTGGAAACTGCGCTTGGAAAAGAGCCGTCCGACATGAACCTTGTGCGCTTTGGCGAGGCGCCGCCCTGCGATAAGCTGTCGGATTTTGCGGACAGTATGCCGTTTTTTGCGGAATACAAGGTTATTGTCATCAGCGACTTTGACGCAGACAAGCTTGACAACGCCGAAATAAAGGCTTATACCGACCTGATTTCGCAGCTTCCCGATACAACGGTGCTGATTATTTCGCAGGTGAATATAGAAATCGACTCCAAAAAGCCAAAGGCTAAAATGAAAAAGCTGATGGAAGCCGCGGAAAAATACGGCGCGCTGTGCGAGATGAAGCATATGAGCGTTTCGCAGCTTGCGCAGATGGCGATAAAAAAATCTTTGCGGCTTAATTGCAACCTTTCACAGGAGAACGCTGTTTTACTTGCAGAGCTTTGCGGCAGGGATATGAACCTGCTCTCCACCGAGGTGGGCAAGCTGTGCGACTATACCGTAAGCGGGGAAATCACCCGCGCCGCCATAGACGCGCTTGTACCTAAGCTTGTTGATACAAGCGTGTACACGCTTGCTTCGGAGCTTTTTGCGGGAAATACCGCAAAAGCCATGCGCATACTTGACGATTTGTTTGTACAGCGTATAGAGCCGGTTGTTATATCGGCGGCGCTTTCGGGACATTTTGTGGATTGTTATAGGGCAAAGCTGGCGCAGCTTGCGGGCAAAACCGCAAATGAAGCCGCAGCAGCGTTCAATTATCCCAGAAACCGCGTCTTTGTTGTTACCAAAGCGTTTGGCGCAGTTAAGTACCTTTCGGCGGAGTATCTTAAGCAATGTATTGAAATTCTGTATGAAACCAACAGGCTGCTTAATCTTTCAAGGGCAAGCCGCCGTATGCTGATAGAGCGCGCGCTGACGGAAATATCTCAGCTAAAACGGACATGATAAAGATAAATCAGGCAATAATAGTAGAGGGCAAGTACGATAAAATAACGCTTGGCGCGCTTGTGGACGCACTTATTATTCCGACAAACGGGTTCGGCATATATAAGGACAAGGAAAAAATCGCGCTGATACAGTCGCTTGCCGAGAAAACGGGAATAATCATTCTTACCGACAGCGATAGCGCGGGCTTCAAAATCCGCGCCCATCTGCGGAATATTGTAAAAAAGGGCGAGATTATCAACGTCTACATACCCGATATGCACGGCAAGGAGCGGCGAAAAGCGCAGCCGTCCAAGGAGGGCAAGCTTGGCGTTGAGGGAATGGACAAGCGCACACTGCTTGAGGCTTTTGAAAAGGCGGGAGTTTTTGCTGCCGAAGCCGAGCCGAAGCGCGACCCTATAACCAAAGCCGACCTTATGGATATGGGACTTATCGGCTGCGACGGGGCGGCGGAAAGACGCGCCGCTCTTCAGGAAAGCCTTGGGCTGCCGGGACTGCTTTCCGCCAATATGTTGATTGAAATGCTTAATGTGATGTTCACAAGGGAGCAGTTCATAAATAAGACTTCAGAGGGCTGCAACGGCCTTTCTGAAGAAGAATAAAAAGCAAAAACAGGGGGAAATATGGTATTTTCTAGCTTGACGTTTTTGTTTGCTTTTCTGCCGCTGGTGCTGATAACCTATTACGCGGTGCCGCTGAAAGCCAAAAACGTAATAATCATGATAAGCGGCATTTTGTTTTATGCATGGGGAGAACCGCTTTATGTCTTTGTAATGCTGTTGTCAACGGCAATTGACTATTTTGCGGGACTTATCATCAACAAATTTGACGACAATGCCAAAATCCGCACGGCGTGCCTGTTGGTATCGCTGATTATGAACCTTGGTCTTTTAGGCACGTTCAAGTATCTTGGATTTATTATCGACTCGGTCAATGCGTGGTTTGGGTTGAGCATTACCAATCCCAATCTGCCGCTGCCTATCGGTATAAGCTTCTTTACGTTCCAGTCTATGTCCTATACAATCGACTTGTACAGAAGAAATATCAAGGTGCAGAAAAATCCCGTAAGCTTTATCGGCTTTGTATCGCTGTTTCCGCAGCTTGTTGCAGGTCCTATTGTGCGCTACGAGGATATCCAGAACGAGATTGACAACCGCACAATAACCGAGAAAATGGTGGGCGACGGCATCTGCCGCTTTATAACAGGTCTTGGCAAAAAGGTGCTTATTGCAAACAATATCGGTCTGCTGTGGACAAGCGTAAAAACAATGGCAGGCTTTGATTACACGCAGCTTTCCACTGTTACGGCATGGCTTGGCATACTTGCGTTTACATTCCAGATTTTCTTTGA
Source organism: uncultured Ruminococcus sp. (assembly GCA_964557825.1). Classification (GTDB taxonomy): domain Bacteria; phylum Bacillota; class Clostridia; order Oscillospirales; family Ruminococcaceae; genus CAG-115. The sequence continues at coordinate 22,113 of CAZLBL010000001.1, read as the reverse complement.
TTTCTCCGGCTATTCCGATATGGCGATAGGTCTTGGAAAGATGATGGGCTTCAACTTCCCTGAGAACTTTGATTATCCCTATATGAGCCATAGTATATCCGAGTTCTGGCGCCGCTGGCACATGACGCTTGGCGGCTGGTTCAGAAGCTATATTTATATCCCGCTTGGCGGCAACCGCAAAGGTCTGCCCCGCACGATTTTCAATCTGCTGGTTGTATGGGCGGTAACGGGCATATGGCATGGCGCAAGCTGGAACTTTATGCTATGGGGATTGTATTTCGGCGTGCTGATAGTGTTGGAGCGTCTGTTCCTTGGCAAGTGGCTTGAAAAAATCCCTGCGTTCTTCAGCTGGCTTTATACCTTTATACTGGTTATTTTCGGCTGGGTACTGTTTGAGGCGATAGACCAGACCAATGTTGACATTCTGTTGATGTTTAAGCAGGTTGGCGATTATATCGGCGCAATGTTCGGCGCAAACGGCGTATTCATGGACGATTTTGCAACAAGCGCGCTTATGAACTACGGAGTGATATTTGCCGTTTGTATCCTTGGCAGCTCCGATATTGTCAAGAGTATCTCCACATATATCAGGACAAAGGCTCCCAAGTGGACGCAGTACAGCATTCCCGCTGTTCAGCTTGTGGTTATGTTGGCAAGCATAGCATATCTCTCCACGGCAACCTATAACCCGTTCCTGTACTTTAATTTCTGATAAGGAGGCGCACGAATGAAATTAAAAATGAATCCGTCAAGGCTTATGATTGGCATATTTGCGGCTGTGTTGCTTGCAGTGCCTATTGCAACCATAGCGCTTCCAAAGCAGGAGCGCAGTGAAAACGAGAACCGCACGCTTGCTACCTTCCCCACGCTGATAAATCAGAAAAAATGGGACAAGGCGGAGGATTTCGGCGACTATGTCGGCGCGATAAAATGGGATTATATCACAGTCCGTGACGACCCAAGCTTTATGGACGATATAGAAACCTACTACGCCGACCATCTTGTGGGACGCGAGCAGTGGGTTAAGGCGAAGAACAAGCTGGAGCTGCTTATAGGAAAGCAGGAGATAAACGGTATTTATACCGTGGACGGTCACATGATACAGGTGTTTACCGAGTATGACGAGCAGACAGTTCAGGACTCCATAGAGGCTATGAATATATTTGCGCAAAAGCACCCGGAGCTTCCTTGCTCCATAATGCTTGCGCCCACCGCTCAGGAGTTTTTCCGCAGCAAAATGCCAAGCTATAACGGCTATCTCAGCCAGAAAACCTTCATTGAGGGCGTGTATGGTCAGCTTGACGGAATTACAACAATTGACGCGTTAAGCTTTATGACGGAGCATAAGGACGACTACCTGTTCTACCGCACAGACCATCACTGGACAAGTCTTGGCGCATATTACGCTTACTGCTCTGCTGCAAAGGCTCTGGGTTACAGCGCGTACAGTCTTAACGATTTCAATATAGAAACCGCAAGCGGCAGCTTCCGCGGCACGCTGTACTCCAAAACCCTTGATGACGGAGTTGCTCCCGACAGCATTGATTATTACCACCTAAAAAACGGCGAGCCAGAAATAACCATGACGGCATACACCGGAACAGAGGAGCAGGTTTATGACAGCCTTTATGTACGCGATTATCTTGAGGTAAAGGACAAGTATTCCTCCTTTACAGGCAGCAATCAGCCTATAATCACCATTGACACCAATATCAAAAACGGCAAAAAGCTGCTGATAATCAAGGACAGCTATGCGCACAGCCTTGTTCCGTTCCTTGCAAACCATTATGAGCAGATTACAATGGTGGATATGCGCTATATCAATGTTGACCTTAATTATTTTATTGATGTTGACGAATATACGCAGGCGCTGTTTATGTTCAACGCGGTTTCTTTCTCCTCTGACGAGTCGCTTGACAAGATAAGGTTTACAAAATGAGAGAACTTATATTGACGGTTTCTGAGGAATTTGACGGCAGACAGCTTCAGGAGTTTCTCAGAAGCCGCGGCTTCTCGCGCAGAATAATTGTAAAGCTTAAGCACGCCGCTGACGGAGTAACCCGTGACGGCGTGCTTATCCGCACAATAGATACCGTTTACACAGGCGATAAAATCCGCGTGCTTATGCAGGACGAGGGCGGACTTATACCAAATCCCGACCTTAAAGCGTGCGTAGCCTATGAGGACGAGGACGTTATAGTATTTAACAAGCCGCCGTATATGGCGGTTCACCCCTCAATAAAGCACAGCAGCGACACCTTGGGAAACCTGTTTGCGGCGATGTATCCCGATACTCCGTTCCGCGCGATAAACCGCCTTGACCGCAACACATCGGGTCTTTGCGTGTGCGCCAAGAACAAGCTTGCGGCAGCGGGGCTTTCCAAAAAGGTGCAGAAGGTTTATTATGCCGTTGTTGACGGAGATATGGGCAAGGGCGAGATTGATGTTCCTGTCGGCAGGGTAGAGGACAGCATAATTTACCGCAATGTAACGCCCAACGGGCAATATGCGCTGACGCTTTACGAGGGCATACTCCACCGAAACAACCGCACGCTTGTGCGTGTAATACTTAAAACAGGGCGCACGCACCAGATACGCGTACATTTTGCGTATGTGGGATTTCCGTTGTGCGGTGACGGAATGTATGGCGGCAGTCTTGAGGCTATCGACCGTCACGCGCTGCACTGCGGCGAGGTCAGCTTTCCCCACCCTGTAACAGGCGAGCAGATAACGCTTTCCTCGCCTATCCCCGACGATATGCAGAAGCTTTTAGACGACAACAGAGGTAACAAATGAAAAAGGCTGTTTTTTTAATCGCAATGTGCGGCGCAATGCTGCTTTCCGGCTGCTCAGACGCTACGGAGGTTACGCTTGACGGAAGCACTGCGGCAATTCCCGCGGCGGGGATTGCGATAGAATTTCCCGATAACTACACTGTAATAACCGGTGATGAAATCTACCGAACCCTTGGCGGCGCTCTTTCGTACAACACGACTGCCGAGGAGATTAAAGCAGAGTATGAGGAAAACGGCATAAGCTATCTGGTTCATGCAACCGATGGCAGCGATATCATAGTTATAAGCGCGCAGGATATGACGCCCGATGAGGATACCGAGCGCACAACGCTTGAGGATTACGCGCGTCAGGTTCACGATACAACGATATTTGAATATTATGCAAGCGGCTACCGTACCACTGAAAACACCTCGCTGAGCGAGGCTTCCTACGGCGGCAAGGACGGCTGGGTTTCCTTTTTCGAGGTGACTACTGCTCCCACAGATGGCGAAGAGCCGCAGTTTGTTATAGGCTATATCGAGTTTATGTTTGAAAGCGGCGATGACATCTATTGTATTCAGGTTGGATTGCCGCAGCAGACCGACCGCGAAGCGGCAGCACAGACCTTTGAGATGATAAAGGCTTATCCGTGATTTTTATTTTGTTGCAAGCGTAGTCCCGCCGATATTCGGCGGGACTTTTGGCTGTTTATGGCAAGAAATCCAAAAGACCGTTTCAGAGATTTTAGTATCCTTGAACTGAAGCGGCTGGCAGAAAAATCCCCCGAAGCTGTGAGTGCATCGGGGGATTGGTATTTATTACTGCGTTACCGTTTCGTTCTCAATTTCTGAAACAGGCTGTGCTGTGTGTGCTTCGGTGTTAATTCCTGCTGCCATAGCCTTTCCTGTAACAAAGCTGCTTATCATGGTTTTAAGGTCAATACCCAAACCGTCAAGCAAGCCTGCGGACGCCTGTGTGGTTGCTTCGGTTATATCCTTGACAAGCTTTGAGGTGTTGCCGTCGCCGTACATGGTTATGCTGTCAACATTTTCAAGCGGCTTTGCAATTGCCTGTGCAACTGCGGGCATCTGCTCAAAGTACATCTGAAGCACAGCGGCTTCTTCCATCTTTTTCATGGCTTCTGCCTTTTTGTCAAGACCTTCGGCTTCAGCCAGCGCCTTTGCGCGGACTGCTTCTGCCTCTGCAAGACCTCTTGCGCGGATACCCTCTGCCTCCTGCTCGGCGGCGAAGCGCGCTGCCTCTGCCTTTGCCTTTTCTGCGGCAGCTTCGTTCTGTGCGGTTACAAGGATAGCGGCAGCCTCATTCTTTTTGATTTCAAGCTCTGCTTCCGCGTTCTGAATATCCTCATATTTCTTAGCCTCCGCGTTACGCTGTATTGTATACAGCTCTGCGTCTGCTTTCTGCTGAGCGGCGTACTTATTTGCCTCGGCGGTTTTTTTAACCTCGGCTTCAAGCGCACGCTCCTTGATTTCGGCTTCCTTTGCCTTTATTTCAACCTCGCGCTCCTGGCGGGCAAGATTTGCGTTGGCGCTGGTGATTTCTATTGTCTTACGCTGCTCCTCCTGCTGAATGGTGTATGCAGCGTCTGCCTCAGCCTGCTTGATATCGGCTGCGCGCTTAAGCTCTGCCTGTTTTATTGCAAGCTCGTTCTCGCGCTCGGCAATTGCGGTTTCGCTGTCAACGCGGGCGTCGTTTGCCTTGCGGTTAGCCTCTGCCTGTGCAATCTTGATATCTCTCTCCGCTTCAGCCTTGGAAATAGCCGCTTTTTTCTTTATCTGCATGGTGTTGTCGATACCCATATCGTTGATAATTCCGTTATCGTCAACAAAATTCTGCACATTGAACGATACTATTTCAAGACCCATAGCCTGCAGGTCGGGGTCGGCGTTCTGCTTAACCTTATCGGCAAATGCCTGTCGGTTGGAAACCATTTCCTCAAGGCGCATCTGACCGACAATCTCACGCATATTGCCCTCCAGAACCTCTCTTGCCACCTTGGTTATGTAGTCAACATTCTTGTTGAGGAAGTTCTGCTGTGCGCGCGCGATAATCTCGGGGTTGGGGGAGATTTTAACATTTACGTTGGCGTCAACCATAATATTGATGTAGTCGGCAGTTGGAACGGCCTGTGCGGTTTTAACGTCAACCGACATCAGGGCAAGCTCCAGAACATCGCAGCGCTCAAAAAACGGCAGCTTTACGGTTGCCTTTCCTACGGCGATTTTCGCCTTTTTGCGCAGACCGCTTATAATGTACGCCTTATCGGGCGGCGCCTTGCGGTAGCCCGCGGTGAACATGAATATTATTACCACAATGATGATGACAGCGGGAATGATAATTCCTGTAAAATTTTCCGGCATGATTTAATTACCTCTCTTTCTGTTTTGACAAAGCCTATACTGAATTATTATGCGCATGGTGCGCGTAAATCCAAAGGTCGGTTATTGAATTAAAGCTTCTCTGCAACGGATTTTGCTTTCTGGTACGCGGGCAGCAGCTTTTCAAAGTGCCATTTATAGCCGCCCAGATTTCCTGTGCGAACCTCGTCAACGATATTTCTTGCAGGGTCATACACACCATAAAGTCCTATGTTTCCGGAAAGACCCTTAAGCGCGTGTGCGCGGTTTTCTATAGCGGGAATGTCGCCTGCCTTTACGGCAGCGGCAAGCTCCTCCACAACGCTGTCTGCGGACTCAAAGAATTTTTTGAAATATTTCAAAAACATTTCTTCGCTGTCCATAAATTTATGTATCATTTCGGAGCAGTTCAGACCTGCCGATGACAACTCAGCGCATATTTCATGGTTAAGCATATTTTTTACCTCCGTTTGTAAACCTCTACTACATTTTATCATTTCTGCACTATTTAGTCAAGATGTACTAATAATTTTGTTATATTACACAAAAATGCGCCCCTAAATTTTAGGGGCGCAGCAGCCGTTAATTCATCTTGAAATATTCCCACGTTTTTATTGCGGAGGGGATATCCTTTCCGCCGATATATTCTTCGGGCAGGTCGCGGTAGGTAATCATGATATCATTTCCGAAATATTCCACAAGCATTTCATTGGTCATACGCTCGGGATTTGGGCGGGGCGTTCCGTCGATGCTTACTATTGCAGAACCGCCGCTTGCTTCATATACAAAATCGCCGTACCATATCATATAGAAAAGCCACATACAGTCATCTGCGGCACATTGTGCGGGGTCGGGGATATATCCGCACTCTGTCAGTGCAATCATCTTGCCGCTGTATTTATCCTCGTCAAGCTTATAATCCTCGCCGAGATACTTGGTGTAGCAGGCTTCAATATAGTTTTCTACGCTTGCAAACTGCGACTTGCAGGAATCATGAGTTTCCGTGCTAGCGTAATAATCTATACCCGCGATATCAAAGGAATTGGGGTGAACCGCACAGAATTTGGATTGTCCGTTCCACACCCAAATAATATTGGTGAGCTTGTGGTAGTTCTCCATGCGGTCGTATATCATATACCACAGCTTCTGGAATATCTCGTTGTTGATATAATCCTTATCAGATACACCCCACCAGAACCAGTTTCCGCTTGCTTCATGCAGCGGGCGGAACAGTATTGTCATTCCCTCGCTTTCCATGCGCTGTATATGATATGCCACAAGGTCTATATCATGGATAACCTGTTCATATTCCTTTGTGCCGGGAGTAACCGCGTTAAGCGCGCTGAAATTTGTGATTTCGTCAGCATAGAATGCTCCAGAGCTGTCGGGGTCGTCAATATTGCGCGGAACATTCCAGTGCCATGTAAAGTTTACCAGACCGCCGCTTTCCTTGTGCCATTCGATAGCTTCGTCAACCAGACTGTCGCCTATGGAAGAACCTACGCAGAATATAAAATCAAAGCCTTTCATTGCGGGCAGGTCGTTGGTTGCGTTGTAGTAAACAAGGTCCTCATAGCATTTTGTACTCATCATTTCCTGTGAGGACATAATCTGCTTGCCGTAAATGCTGCGCAGATAGTTAAATACGCTCAGCGTGCTTTCGTTGGAGTTTTCGGAAACAGGCTTTGAGGGGTCGACTTCCTTTGCGTTGAACTGCTCAATCAGCGCGTCAAAATCAGTTTGGTACTGAAGCGCCACCGTCATGTCAATATCGCCGTCCTCGGTCATTTTAACGGGGTTGGAGTGCTTTGCGTCTTCCTGTACGGTGCTGTCGCTTTCGGTAACATCTGCGGCAGAGGAGTTGTCAGTGCTTGCAGAGCTGCCGTTAGCCGAGCCTGCACAGCCCGCAAGGGATAACAGCATAGCCGCCGCCAGAACAGCGGATATAATTTTTTTCATGTGGATATTCCTTTCCTGTTTTATTTGGATAAGACCATTATACACCATTTTTGCGATAAATACAAGAGCATAAATAAATCCCCTCAAACGAGGGGATTTAGGGACACGCTGATTAAAGCGCAGCGTATCAAATTCAGCCGCGTGAGTATGCTCGTTTGAACGGGGCGAATTTGATTTAATCAGCGTTTCCCTAGATATTATGTTATATAGCTTCCGCTTCAACCAGTGTGGATTTATAAATTTTTGTAACCTGCCCATCGGTTATATCAAGACCGTCCAGAACAACGCTTGCGTGTACAACCTCGCCGTCTGTCTTAATAAAGCCAAGGTCAAAGTCATAATCCTCTATATTGCCAAGTCTTAAAAAGGGCGCGTTTGCCACCCAGTGGAAATCTTTTTCTGTCCACCAACGGTTATGGTTATAATCCAGATTAAAATACGGCAAACCGTTCCATTCTCCGTTGTCTGCAAGGAAGAAGATATCGCCCTTTTCCATGTAATCGCTTGCTTCGGGGAATGTATACAGATATCCCTTAAGCGTTATCTGCCCCGAATACTCTGCGTGAACACGCTTCAAAAAGATATTGTCGCTGCTGACCTGAAAATCTGCGTATGCGTTTTCCAGCGTAAGACCGCCAGCGGCAGAGCCGTTTTCAGCCTTGAAAAGAGTTACTTTCTGCGCAGGGAAATCAAAGCTTCCCTCATAGTCAATATCGCTGTTTGCCACAGAGTTCCACACCACTCCATCACTTAAGCTCATATATGTCCAGCCCTCAAACCGATACAGATTATCGCCGTATGAAATGGGATTAGTGGGCGCTGCGTCAGCAAGGCACAAGGTTTCTCCAAGTTCGCCCGTAAAGGTTAAATTTTCGGTATCCGTATTGGACGGGGTGCTGTCGGGGGAAACAGCGCTGTCCTCGGTTATATGGGTATGCGAGGTTGTTTCGGAAGATGAATTATCCGAGTTTGCCGCTGATGATGTTTCGCTGTTTTGGCAGCCTGTGGAAAGCATAGCCAGAGATAATAATGCGGCAAGGCAGATTTTGTGTTTCATGTTTTATCCTCCTTTCAGATGATGTCGGGATCGCTCATGAATGTTCCGTCATTGGTAACACACCAAGATATTTGTCCCATGTAATTTAAAAAACTACTGTATGGTACAGTTTCATATTTTACAAGGCATCTTGCCCCATAGTTTGCCTGATATACGGTAACATCTTCATCGGAATAACTTACAACAAACACGCTGTGTATAGAACCACTTAATGTGTATCCTCTGATATAAGCACAATTGCCAATTGCTTGTAAATAACTATAGAGATTGTCTGCGGTTAGTGTGACAGTTGAACCAGAATAATCATAGTCATAGTAATCAACATGCTCATCGTTATAACAGTAGTAGCAGTACCTTGCAAAGCCATCACACTGTGAAGCATTATCGAATTTTATGCAAGTGCAATTACTGTATGGTTCACACCATGAATTGCAAGTGCAAGCACTTCCAGTGGTGGAGTAATACGAACCATTTGGATACTGTCGATGTAGCATTTGTATTGCTGATGAATTTCTGCTATCAAGAGTTTCGTTGTTTTCGGCACTTACAGCGCCGAATGGAATTGTTGCCGCGAGTATGGTCGAGGTAACGAGTAGTGCTAATTTTGTACGCTTTTTCATTTGGTGTCCTCCTAAAAATAAAAATTATTTTCCGACAGCCAAACAGCTAGCTTGCTATTATTTTGCCATAAAACGCCCCCCTGTGTCAAGCAATTTTTGTCGGAAACATAAAATTCTGCTTATTCCACAAAAACCTCGCCGCTATTTGGCAAAAATCACCGCTACAGAAAACGCCCCGCCTTGCATGACGGGACGTTGTTTATTTATTTTCTGAATTTGAACGCAAACAGCAAGCCTGCCGCAAGAACTAACACCGAAGCGCCCATAAGAATAAGCGGCTCGGCGCTGTTCTCCTCAGCCTGCATATTCCCAAAATCGCGACCTGCGCCGTTGTCGTCAGACGGCTTTTCAAAGCGGTTTTCGTTATTGCCGCCGCTTGGGAATTGTCTGTTTCCATTTGGTGGAGTGGGCATATCGGAATTTTCATTTTCGCCCTCGTTTGAGGATTGCCCGTTTTCGTCTGACGGAGTTGGCGTTTCGGAATTTCCGCTCTCACCTTCGTTTGCTGAGGGTTCATTGACATCGGGCGGAGTGGGCATATCGGAATTATCGCCTATATCCGATGGCGGCTGCATATTGCCAAAGTCGGGCATTCCACCCATCTCACCGTTAAAGCCATCGGGCGGCTGCATTCCGCCGCCCTGCGGCATATTTCCGCCCATAGCAGGCATATTACCACTATCGGAAGCGGCTTGATTAGCGGAAAACGTTTCACTTGATTTTTCGACTCTGCCAGTTCCGTCAAAATCCCTGCCGCCGAAATTCATTCCGCCGTCACCGCCATTGCCCATTCCGCCGCCGTTATTCATAGTGCCCATGTCGGAAAGAGTTATCGCGGAAGCGTCAACAAGCGCGGAACTGTCGGCATTCTGTCCGTCCGTTGTGGAGGGAATTGTTCCGTTAAGCTGTCCGCTTACGCTTTCGGCGCGCAGCGTGCAGAAGCTTTTTAAGGTGCTTACACCCTTTTCAAACTCCTCATAGGTGCAGAATTTGGTCGGGTCTTTCTCAACATACTCGGCAATAAGCGCCGCCGCGTCGTCTATAATTCCCGTTATATCCACGCTTGAAAGAAAATCTGCAAAATACTGATGATACAGGCTTGTATATTCCTCGCTGCTGAAAATCCAGCCCACCATGGGGCGGTCGCTTATATCACCCGAAACAGGCGTATCAATCGGCGAATTTACCTCACTTTGCGCATTGCCGCCCTGAAATGTTCCGTATGCAAGGTTATAATCCCACGGAATCATGGCAAGTCTGCCGTCCTCCTCATACAGATAATAGTTGTGTATCATGGAGCCTGTATAGCTGTCGCCGTTGCAGACAAAATTGTGAACCACAAAGTAGCGTATCACCTGCTCTATATCAAGAACATCTTCAAGATTTTCATAGCTGCTCAGCGATTTAAGCGAGGAAATAAGTCTGTCCTTGTCGCTGTCGGAAATATCCGTTTTTGCGTTGTCAAAGATATTGGAATAGCTGTCATAACTGTCATCGGTGTATTTCAGCTTTACATCATTGCTGCCCATATCGGGCATTTCAAAGCCGCTGTCCTTTATAGTGGAGAAATCAAAATCACCGTTTATTATATCGGAAAGGTTGAAATCCTCTGGAATTTCAAGCCCGTCCGGCAGCAGGTTGGAAATTGCGCTGAGGTCAAGCTTGCCATTGTCAGCAAAGCCGCTATCGCCGCTGTCGGAACTTCCCATAAAATCGTCCATTTTGAAATCCATTCCGTTTCCTCTGCCGCCGCCGAAGCTAAGGCTGTCGGGCTTGTAAAGCTCGCCGTGACCGCTGCCGTAGTTACGCTGCAAAAAGCCGTCCTCTACGCCCTCAACCGCAAGATAAAGCCCCCAGTCCTCGCCGTTTACCGTGATGTACACAAAGCTGCAAAGCGGAGCGTTTACGCCGAACTCATTCATCATGCGATAGGTGAGGTAGTCTTTCATATAGGTGTTGTCCTGAATGATATTGTTAAGGCTAAGCTTGTCCAAGCCGTAATAGCTTTTGTTGCTGTCATAGTGGTCAAACTCTATTTTGAAGCTGTATCTCTCGCTGTCCATTGACGCAACCGTGCTAAGAGAGGTGTTGCCTTTTCCTCTTATAGCAACGTTCTTGCAGGCTTCGCCGTCTATCACAACGGCGCACATGGAATATTCCTCGCTTTCGGCAGTGCCGATAAAGCTGTCCCAATCGTTCATTACTATGTCAATGGTGTGAACCCTGTCGGTATCGAAAAGCCGCGTTTCGTAGCCCATAACGCTTTCCATGTGCGAAACGCCCAGCGCTTCCGCGTTCATAAGCAGCGCGGAAAGTACAACCGCGATAACCACGGCAATAACGCAGACGCGGTCGATATACTTATGTGTTGACATACCCGCTCCTTAACCCATATAATCGCCGTTATAGCTTACAAGCACCGCTCTATGCACGCCGCTGATATCTGCAAGGGCGTTTACAAAATCCGTATTGTCGTCCTTAAGGCGGATTTCCATGTTAAGTTCTATTTCGCCCTTCTGCGCGGATTTGCTCTTTACAACGCAGCGCTCCGTGCTGGCTTTAAGGAAGTCCGTAGCCTTTACCTCGGCTTCATGGTCGGCGCAGCGCACAACGACAATATAAGGGTTGGTATGCGACTTTCTGTTTACAAACACAAGCAGAACCACGCCGATAATCACGCTGCCGATAACCGCAAGCGGAATCATGCCCGCCGCAAGCACAATGCCCGCGCCAATTGACCAGAACAGAAACGCAATATCCAGCGGCTCTTTAATCGCGGTGCGGAAACGGACGATTGAAAGCGCGCCGACCATACCAAGCGAAAGCACTACGTTGCTTGTAACGGCGAGTATAACAACAGTTGTTATCATTGTAAGCGCGATAAGGGTAACGCCGAAGCTTGATGAATACATCACGCCGTTGTAGGTTTTCTTGTATATAAGAAAGATGAAAAGTCCCAGTGCAAACGCCAGTACAAGGGCGATTGCCATATCAAGTATGTTTACTCCGGTTATGTTATCCAGAAAGCTGGATTTGAAAATATCACTGAAATTCATTGGTTAATCTCCTTTTTCAGCCGTAAATACGGCAGGCTGCATATTTTGAGAAAGCGGCGGTGTGCCTGCTTTCAAGCTGTACAATATCGCGGATTACAGATGGCAGAAACTCGTCCCACTTTACTTCAAGGATAATAGGCACGTTTCCTGCGGGTATCGTGATACAATTGGGGTTAAGAAAATCGGTGCAGAGCAATCCTGTGCGTATGTCGTAATCAATGGTAACGCGCACATTTCCCGGTGCGTAGATAAACGGTTCGCGCGTGTAGTCCACAATTGTCTTGGGACGAAGCCCCTGCGACATCATTTTGGAATACAGCTCCTGCACAAGCGGTCTGTTACACTTTGCCATAAAGCCGTAATCGCCGTCAACAACCGCCTGCGCCTCCTGCGCCGACAAAACCGCGCTTTGCTTGCTTCCAAGTCCGTTCAGCTTGGACTTTTTTTCAAGACGGATAAGCGATGTATCGCCATTGTAATAGCGTATGCGGAATTTCTCGCGGCAGTTTACGCCGTCAAGCTTCTCGCGCAACGCCTTGTCTGAAATATTGTCAAAATAAAGGCTGCGGATAAAATACTTTCCGTCTGCGGCGTAGGGGTCGGGCTGCATAACCGCCCGCAGCCTTTGACGCAGGGTGTACATATCGCAGAGATTTATTTCATGCTTCCATTCATGCCGAAAATCCATCTTTTCACCTCTCTTTCAATGTCTGATAGCCCTGAGCAAAGCCTTGCTTCCTCTTACAGCTGCAATTCTAACATATCCCGCTGAAGAAAAACTGATAGTTTTTTACTATAAACATGAAAGCTCCGTGAAATATAAATGAAATATGTTATGTCTGCTAATATTGATAAAGCTTTATACCATACCGTTACGGCAAACGCCCCGCGTACAATATTTCATGCGCTGCGGGGCGTTTATATCATTTTTTGCGGTGTAATTTATTACTGTCCGCTCTTTTTCAGCTTTGCCTTTTTGATTACTTTCTGGCGGGAAAATTCCTCGCGCTCCTTTTCTTCAAGGGCATTTGCGATAAACCGAACCGTATTGTCAAATTTCGGTATCATTATGTTTTTAAGCGCGTTTGCGCGCTTCTGGGTTTTCTTAATTGCTACCGCAAGGCGGTAAATGCTGTTTTCAATCTCGGCAAGGCGCACGGTCAGCTCTTTTGCTTTGTTAAAGCTGATAAACGCCGCGTCAAAGCTTGAATTGGTGCGGTGCATACCGTAACGCGCGGCAAACTCGCCTTCATCATGCGACAGCTTTGGCAGCTCCACGCCCATTACGCTTCTTATACTCATCTGTATGGAATTGTCCACGGGAAAGGAGTCCGCAATATCGCTTACAACGCCCATTGATATGTTTGCGCGCTGAAGCGCTTTATATGCGTTGGTGTAGGTGTCGTTGATAGTGCCGCGTATAGCTTTTGCCTCGCCTGTAAGCTCCACCATCTCGCGGATAAGAATGTTGCGCTTTCTGTCCATGAGTTCATAGCCCATTTTTGCCTGTCGCAGGGAGCGCTTTGCTTTTATCAGATTGCCCTTGGTGGGAAATATTTGTTCAGCCAATTATAAATACGCTCCTTTCATCTGGGTCAGGTATTATCTGCGCTTTTTCTGAAGCGTTCTGCCCTTGTGGGTCTGTATTTTTCCTCAAGCAGCTTTTCGTCTATACGGTCAAGCTCGGATTTTGGCAGTGTGCAAAGCAAATCCCAGCCAAGGTCAAGCGTTTCGTCCATGCTGCGGTTTTCGTCAAAGCCCTGTGCAAGGAAATTGTCTTCAAACAGCTTGCCAAACTGCATATAAGCGCGGTCGGTATCGGAAAGCTCCTCCTCGCCGATAACGGAGGCAAGCGAGCGCGCGTCCTGAACCTTTGCGTATGCTGCAAAAAGCTGGTTGGAAACAGCAGAATGGTCGGCTCTTGTGTAACCCTCGCCTATGCCGTCCTTCATAAGACGCGACAGCGAAAGCAGCACCGAAAGTCCCGGATATATACCGCGCTGGTCAAGGTCGCGGTCGAATACTATCTGTCCCTCGGTTATATATGCGGTAAGGTCGGGGATAGGGTGGGTTATATCGTCGTTAGGCATGGTCAGTATGGGAATCTGCGTTACCGAGCCTGTGCTGCCCTCCACAACGCCTGCGCGCTCATACAGCGCGGCAAGGTTTGAGTACAGATAGCCGGGATAACCCTTTCTGCCAGGAATTTCACCCTTTGACGAGGAGAACTCACGCAGCGCTTCGGCATAAGACGTCATATCCGTCATGATAACCAGAATGTGCATATTCTTTTCGTATGCAAGGTATTCTGCGGCGGTAAGCGCACACATCGGTGTGAGAATACGCTCAATAATCGGGTCGTTGGAAAGATTAAGGAACATTGCAACACGCTCAATAGCGCCGTTTTCCTCAAACGAGCGGCGGAAGTATTCCGCAACGTCGTTCTGTACGCCCATTGCCGCAAAAACAACGGCAAATTCGGCGTTATCCTCCTTGGCAAGCTTTGCCTGCTTTACTATCTGCACGGCAAGCTTGTTGTGGGAAAGACCCGAGCCTGAGAAAATCGGCAGCTTCTGACCGCGTATCAGCGTCATAAGCGCGTCTATCGAGGATATGCCTGTATGTATATAGTTTCTGGGGTACTGCCTTGCAACAGGGTTAAGCGCACGTCCGTTTACATCGCCCATTTTTTCGGGGAATACTGCACCCAGTCCGTCAATAGGCTTTCCCGCGCCGCTGAACACTCTGCCCAGCATTTCGGTTGCAAGCGGTATTTCAAGCGGTCTGCCGGAGAAAACGGTTCTTGTGTTGTTAAGCGATATGCCCGTTGTTCCCTCAAACACCTGAAGGATTACCTTGTCGCCCTGCATTTCAACCACTCTGCCGATACGCTCCGTGCCGTCGTCCAGACGGATAGTTGCAATTTCGTCAAAGGCCGCGCCAGATACTCCCTCAAGCGCAACGAGAGGGCCGTTTATATCCTTAAACCCCATGTGTTGTAAGCTGCTCATTTTAATAAATCTCCTTTACCCTTACACGCGGAATGTGCGGAATGCCTTGTCCATTTCGGCAAGGTAATCGTCAAACATCTCCGGCTTGTCGTTGGGGATATCGTATTTCATTTTGATAAGCTTTTCAAAGAAGCCAAGCTTTGTTATAGCGGATATCGGAACGCCGCCCCTTACCGCGATAAGCGACAGGTTATACAGCCTTACGATAACCTTCATCATCAGCAGCTGCTTTTCAAGCGGCACATAGGTATCGTCCTTGTGGTATGCGTTCTGCTGAAGGAAGCCTACACGCACAACCTTTGCAATCTCAATGGCGAGCTTCTGGTCATCGGGCAGAACGTCCGCGCCGATAAGCTTTACAATCTCCATAAGCTTGCTTTCTTCCAGCAGGATATTGGCGATTTCACGGCGCAGCGTCATAAAATCCGCGCCCACGTTGTCATTGTAGAAATCCGCAAGGTCGTCAAGGTATTCACTGTAACTGCTGGTCCAGTCTATCGCGGGGTAATGGCGCGCATATGCAAGTGATTTATCAAGCGCCCAGAAGCACCGCACAAAGCGCTTTGTGTTCTGTGTTACAGGCTCGGAGAAATCGCTGCCCTGCGGTGAAACCGCGCCGATTATGGTAACGCTGCCCTCGGCGTCGTTAAGCGTCTGAACGTAGCCTGCGCGCTCATAAAATTCTGAAAGACGCGAGGGAAGATATGCGGGAAAGCCCTCCTCGGCGGGCATTTCCTCAAGTCTGCCCGAAATCTCACGCAGCGCTTCTGCCCAACGCGAAGTGGAGTCTGCCATTATCGCGATATGATAACCCATATCGCGGTAATATTCCGCAAGAGTAATTCCGGTATAGATTGAAGCTTCACGCGCCGCAACAGGCATATTTGAGGTGTTGGCGATAAGCACGGTTCTGTCGGTAAGCGGTCTGCCCGATTTTGGGTCGATAAGCTCGCCGAATTCCTCAAGCACCTGCGTCATTTCATTGCCGCGCTCGCCGCAGCCGATGTATACGATTATATCAGCGTCGCACCATTTTGCAAGCTGGTGCTGCGTCATGGTCTTGCCCGTGCCGAAGCCGCCGGGAATAGCCGCCGTGCCGCCTTTGGCAATGGGGCATATAGAGTCGATTATACGCTGACCCGTTATAAGCGGTCTGCTTACGGGCAGACGCTTTGCAATGGGACGGCTCTTTTTAATTGCCCATTTCTGTACCATTGTGAGGGGGATTTCCGTTCCGTCGTCGGTGGTAAGCTTGATTATAACATCGTTTACGCGATATTGTCCGTCTTCTGCGGCAAAGGAAACAACGCCGCATACATTCGGGGGAATCATACACCTGTGCGTGATAAGCGCGGTTTCGGGGCAGGTGCAGTATATATCGCCGCCCGAAAGCCTGTCACCGACCTTTGCGGTAACGGTTACATCAAACAGGCGCTGCGCATCAAGCGCGGGGATACTGCTGCCCTCGGCTACAAAAATGCCGTTCTGCTTTGTCATATCCCGCAGGGGGCGCTGTATTCCATCAAATATATTGGAGATTATACCAGGTCCAAGCGTTGCGCACACGGGCGTGCCCGCGGGCACAACAGGCTCGCCTATTTTAAGTCCTGCGGTATTTTCGTATACCTGTATGGTGGTGTACTCGTTATTAACGCCGATTACCTCTCCGATAAGGCGTTTTTCGCCGACATAGACCATTTCCAGCATGGAAAAATCCTTTGCTGCGGCGACCTTGACAACAGGACCGTTTATTGCATAAATAGTATTCAATCGGTTTCATTCCTTTCAGAGAATCAGAGGTGAAGCTCGCTTTTTTCGGCGAACAGGCGCTTTTCATCAGACAGCGCCATATCCAGCGTAACGTCGCAAAGCACATTCTTGTTGCGGCAAAGCGCGCGCAGACCGCCAAGCTTTATGCTGTTGTCGCAGGCGACTTCACAGCTTGTCAGCGACCTTACTGTATCCACATCGCAGGCTCTTGCGTATATAAGCGTTGCGCTGTCAAGCGCAATAGAAGCGCGTATTTTTTCAAGAGAGCGTTTGAGATATGCGGGGTAATCTTCGGAGGCGGCAAACTGTTTAAGCCGCTTTTCGGTTTCGCAGAAAAACTCTGTGATAAGGTTGTTTCTGTGCGTAAGTACGGATTTTTTAAGCTCATAATCGCAGCGCGACATTTCGCGTCTGAATGCGCTGTCGGCGCGGCTTAATTCCGTTTTTATTCCGTCCAGTTCGGCTTTTGCGGCAAGCTCGTTTTTGGTCTTGCCCGCTTCCTTTCTGCGGCGGCGCAGCTCAGCGGTTTTTGCTTCTGCGTCCTCGCGCGACTGGCGGTTTATCTCCTGACTGAACAGTTCAAGTTTTGCGTTGTTATCCATTTTTCAGCCTTTCTTACTGCCTTTTTGTCTGTGCCTTAGCTTAGCACCATTGAATGAGCGGACAAAGCTGTTACAGCTTTATGCCGACAGCCTCGCTGACATAGCGGCTGATAGCCTCGGTAATGTCAGAGTTGCCGTGGCGGTCGGGGATTTCCACTATCAGCGGTCTGCGGCAGTTTAGCTTCAGCTTGTAAACACGCTCGTGGCAAAGTTCCACAAGCTTTTCGGTCATAAGCACCACAGCCGTATTCTCGTCAGAGAATGCACGGTCAAGAGCGGCGCTTACTTCCTCGGCGGTATGGGCAACCTCGCCCTCAACGCCCGCAAGCCGCATACCCATCTGCGTATCAATATTATCGCTTATCAGATAGAATTTCATAGCTTTATTATCCAAACAGGATAAGGATAGAGATAAGCAGACCGTAGATAGCAACACCCTCGCCAAGCGCAACGAAAATCAGCGCCTTTGTAAACGCCTTGTCGTTTTCGCTTACAGCGCCGATAGCTGCGGGAGCGGCGCTTCCTACCGCGATACCTGTGCCAATGGTAGCCATACCTGTGGAGAGCGCAGCCGCAAGATACTTCATACCCTCGGTAAAGCCGTCAACGGCAGCAGCGGCTTCTGCACCTGCGGCAAATGCGCCCGTTGCGGGGATAACGGTCATAAGCGCCATAACGCCGATAAAGGACGCGATATTTGTGATTACCGCGCGCTTTCTGTTGGCAGGCTTATGCTGCTTTGTGCGCTTAAGGTTGATAAACAGGGGCAGCAGTATAGCGGCAACCGCAATAAGCGGCATTGCAAAAAACATAACGATATCCATTTTAATTTCCTCCAAAAAATTATTTGTGTTCAAAGGTGACTTCAAGCGGACGGAAGCTTTGTCCGTTGCCGCTGTAAAAACGGTTGAAGATTTCATAGAATTCCAGTCTTAGTATCTGTATTCCCACAAGCAGACCCTCAACGCCCATTACAAACAGGTTGCCGAGAATAAATACCAGAACGGTGGAAAAGCCTATCTGCGCGTCGGGAGCATTTGTTCCCGCAAGCTGTGCAACTACCAGCATCATTCCCGCGTGGCTGAGTATAAAGCCGCCCACACGCAGGAAGGACATGGTGTTGGAAAGAAAGCTTAGCGCAGCCTCAAAAAGCTCGATAAAGTTTTCGATTATGAAGTTTCCGACAGAAATCTTTTCGGTGCGCTTTTTGCCGCTTATAAGGTCGCTAAGCGGGTGCTTGAAGAATATCAGCACAAGCGGCAGCACAATAAGGCATATCACATAAGCGGGAGAGAATATCTCCGCGCCGAACATCAGCGTTCCCGCAGCGCCCGCAACAAGCGAGAGATAGAACGTAAGACCGCACACGCCGTTTACGCTGAACAGCGCCTCACCGATTTTGTGCCGTGAGAAGTTAAGCACCGTGTTGAAGGTCATGGAAATTGCAATCAGCACAATGCCTATGCCAAGCGCCGCTATAAGCAGCGTTGTTGATACCTGGAATATATTTTCGGGCTTTTCCGCATAGCCAAGGAACTGCCATATGCTTTCGCGGTGGAAGAACGGCTCTATTATTGTTTCTATACCGAATACCGAGCCGTAAACCACGCCCATTGCGGCAGAACAAAGACCTATTCTTGTCATTATCGGCGCAAGACCGTTTTGGGTCAGGCGGGATAGCAGCAGTCCAAGCAGGGATATCAGCAAGCCCTGTCCCACATCGCCGAACATTATTCCGAAAAGCATCATGTATGTAACCGCAACATACGGCGTCGGGTCGAACGTGCCATATTCGGGAAGTCCGTACATCTTTACAAACATCTCAAACGGGCGGAACACTATGTTGTTGCGCAGCTTTACGGGAACATCGCCCGTGGCGCTCTTGCCCTTTATTTCAACTGCGGCGGCGCTTACGCCGTCTATTGCCGAAAGCTTGCCGCAAAGTGCGCTGCTGTGCCTTGTGGGACAATAGCCCGCAAAGGTGAAGCTGTCGCCGGAGATAAACGCCTTTTTCCTCAGTTCAAAGCAGTCGCTGAGATATTTAAGCTTGCTTAACACCGCAAGCAGCTCTGCGCGCTTCTCGCCGATATATTCGTCCAGATTTTTTTGCAGCTCGGTTTTTATTTTTTCCTCATCATCTATAACCTTGTCAAGTATTGCGGTTGTAGTTGTGGGGTCTGCCACAAGATAGTCAGGAAGCTGCGCCTCCTGAAAAAACAGCGAACTCATTGCGGCGTCTGCAAAATCCATGCCGTCTTTTGGCGCAAGGTAAATGCCCCATGTATCTGCGCCGCTTGTGTCAATCGGAATAAACACAAGCGCCTTGTTGTCAAAATACTCCAGCTTTTGCAGATTTTCGGTAGGAACTGTACCTATCCTGAAGCTTACATATCGCAGGCTTTTAAGGTCGTGAAAGCTTACGTCAAGTCCAAGCAGATGCTTAAGAAAAGCGTTGGTACGCTTATGTTCCTCAAGTGATGACGAAATATCGTCATATTCTCTTTTTATCCACGCAAGCTCCGCGCTGACTTTATCGGTATATGCAGTAAATTCGTCCCCGCTGTTTATTTCAACCTCGCTGTAATCAGCAAACTGCGGCGTTATGTTCAGCGATGAGATAATACCCGACATTGCGCTGTATGCGCCTTCATATGGGTTATGCTCCTGCACGCTGTGAAGCGCCGCACCGCCCATCTCTGTTATCTGGAACTGCTTGCTTTCGCAGCACAGCATAAGGGCGTCGTCAAGCTTATCAAGGCTGCCCTCGATATTAAGCCGCGACATTTTTTCTATACCCATTTCCGCACCCCTTTCATATTACCAGCATTGCAAGTATCTCGCCGCTGCTTAAGCCATAGCGTATACCCTCTATTGCTGTTTTTACATTTCTTTGTTCTATTTTCAGGCTTTCTATAAGCGCGTAATACACCGCCGCCGAATTTCCCGACAGCCGCAGCAGACGGCGCAGATAATTCATGCTTATTTTCTCCGTAAGCTGCTCCACCGTGTCAAGCTGGGCGGCAGCGTCTGTGCGATAACCAAGCCGTGCAAGTTCGCACTCTATTTTGTCAACACTGTCAAGCTGCAATATTCGCTCGGCAGCATCATCGTTGATACGGTATCTGAATGGCAGCAGCGCGCCCTTTACGCTGTCCTTGTCCATGCCGAACGCTCTCATTCGGCAGCAGGTCACAACATTTTCCATGTCCACGCTTTTAAGCAGTGCGCGTTTAAGCTCTGTAAGCTGTGTACCCTTGTACAATTTTTCTGCGGTTTTAATCGCCGATATGTAGTAGTAGGTGTATATGCGGCGCTCACATTCAATTATGTTTATGCTGCCGCTACTTTCGGCTTCGATAAGAAGCTGCCGCAGAAGCTTTTCATAAGGCGTTCCCTCGAGCAGCCGTGCGATATCGCTGAAGCTGCGCGCCTTTCCAAGCGTTATAAGGTCTAGCTTGGAATGCTCTATAAGAAACATCGGCAGCAGCGCAATGTAACGGTTTGGGTTGCTTGCACCCACACATTCTATCGCGGTGAGTATCTGCTCGGCTTCGTATTCCATTACCGTATATCTGAAAAACTCGCGGCTGTCGCTGAAATCAAAGCGGTGAAAGCGTTCAAACACATCAAATGCAGCCTTTTTCAGCAGCGCTTCAAGCTGACCGCGATGTATCGTCTGTGGATTTATATCGCGCAGCGCGGTTTCATAACGGGGCATCTGCTTAAGCAGCGCCGCCGCCTCCGATACCGAGCCTGCCGCGCAAAGCCGCAGATAATCCTCCTGCGCCAGCGATTTACCGTATACCGCCCTTGCCTTTGCAATTACGGAATTTGATGAAAATGACATATTAAACTCCTGTTATACGGCTGATTATCTCACTTTGCCACGCTTCGCTGCTGCGGGCGAATATATCGTCAAGCCTTGCCTTGCCTTCCAGCAGGGCGGCTTGCGTTTCCGCCTTTTTCTCTGCGAGAGCCTGTTCGCGGGAAAGGCGTGAATTTTCAGCGGCGCTGCGGTTTCTGTCAAGCACAGCGGCTCTGCGTGAGTCCGCGTTCTTTTCTTTTTCGTCAAGCCTTTTGCGCTCCTCTGCCACTGCTGCCTTGGTGGAGGCTGCGGCTGTCTTGTCCATTTCAATTATGCTCTGCAAAATATCCATACCATAACCTGCCTTTCGGAGGATACATATTTATATATCCATGTTTGAAAACAACTATACTCTATGATAATCCAAAATGCAAAATACTTCAATGGCAATTATGCACAAAAAACATTGTTGTTTTTGTATATTTTTATCTTTGGGAAATAATTTACATCATGTTACAATAAATCCCTCCGCGGATTGCGGAGGGAAATCATATTTTATTTCAGCATTTGTTTTATATTTTCCTTGCCAGCAAGTCCTACGGACCTGTTGATTATTTCGCCGTTTCTGAACACCAGCAGGGTTGGTATGCTGCTTATGCCGTATTGCTCCGCAAGCGCGGACTGTTCATCAATATTCACCTTGCCGACAGCGATAGAGGGAGTTTCCTCCGCAATTTCGGAAATGATGGGTGACAGCATTGCGCAGGGCGCGCACCAGTCAGCCCAGAAATCCACAAGGACGGTTCTGTCGCTTCTGATAACCTGCTGCTCAAAATTTTCTGCGGTAAGTGTTATTTCGCTCATGGCTTTTTCCTCCTTTGTTTTTGCTGCTGGGCGGCAGGCGGAATTTCCACTGAAGCAAGCAGTCAACCTGTGCGCCCAGATTGTAGTTGTATCAACCACCATTATACAGTATGCACGGAATTATTTCAAGTATTTTGGATATTTTTATTTTTTGACCAAACAGCCACGCTTATTGACATATCGGCAATTTTGGCGTATAATGTAATAAAATAATAT